>DUTO01000221.1 GCA_012842035.1 Clostridia bacterium
GATTTGGTCGAGACCAATTATTGCGCGGATTGGTAGACATGTTTTTGCTCGTTAAAGAAGAAACAAGGACAAGTAGAAAGAAAGGGTGGGCTTTTCATGTTTAAAGAAAGAAGCTGGAAAAAATGGCTGTTGCCCGGTATTTTGGTTATAGCCTTAGTAGGTAGCCTCATTTGGGGCTATCAAGAAAAGCAAATCAGGCAGAAGCTACAAAACAGGGCTGAAGGTCAGTATCAAAAGGCTTTTCATGAACTCACTTGGCATTTAGATAATATTTCGGGACAGCTGGCTCAAATCTTAATCAGTTCCTCGCGTGAGCAGGCCGTATTATCGCTAGCAACCCTTTGGCGCCAGGCTTTTGCGGCCCAAGCCAATATTGGTAGTTTGCCGTTAGCTTTAGTGCCTTTATCGCAAACAGAAAACTTTTTAAATAATACGAGTACGGTAGCTAATGTTTTATTAAGTCGAGCAGCTCAGGCTGAAGAAGGTTTATCTGAGGATAGTATCAAAACAGTAGAAGCTCTATATGAACGTTCTCAAGCTTTAGCGGCAGATTTAAATAAATTAGGTGCTAAAATTTTAAATCATGAATTAAGTTGGACAGAAGTGGAAACAGCTGCTTATGCATCTAATCGTAATTTAGAAGACAATACGATTGTGGATGGTTTTAAGTTGGTAGAAAAACGGTTGGCAGAATATCCGGAAATAAATTTAGCGGGAGATTTTGCTCCGGTCGAACCGGAAACTAAAAAAATAAGGGGAACAACAGAAATCAGTGTACAAGAAGCAGAGAAAAAGGCTCTGCAGTGGTGGTATCCGCAACCGGGGAAACATGAGGCCCAATCAACTTATGAAGGGGTGGGGGATGTGCCTACTTATGGGATTGAAATACCGCCTTTAACAGAAAAAGAGGGCCCGGTGTATATTGATGTCAGTAAAATAGATGGTGCTATTGTTTGGGCCATGGAAGCGCGCCCGGTAGAAATAAGTAAGCTGACCTTAGGGGAAGGAGAAAAGAAAGCGCAAAAGTTTTTAAAGAAACATGATTTATTTAATTTTGTTGCGGTAAAGTCACAAAAGGAAGACAATACGGGGGTCTACACTTTTGTGCCGCGCCAAGGTGAAGTTTTATTATATCCGGATCAGGTTAAGTTACAGGTAGCCCTTGATAATGGTGATGTCCTTGGTTTTGAGGGTACCCCTTATTATATGTTTCATCGGACACGAGATTTACCTGTGCCTAAATTGACGCGGGATAACTTACGGTCCATAATCAGTCCTCGCCTTAAAGTGGAGTTGATTCGCCCGGCGTTAATCGTTAATACTTGGGGGCAAGAAGTTTTGACTTGGGAAGTGAGGGGTGCTTTTACCCAAGAAAAGTTTGCCGTTTTTTATAATGCCCAAACAGGTAGTGAGGAAGCGATTATCAGAATTACGCCTCCACCAGAATTTACCTTTACCGTCGCAAGTTAAAAAGAGAAAGCATTGACATTAACTTCAGATGCAACATATAATTGGGTTGGCGGTATTTAAAGTTGGGAACCATTAGGGAGGAGCTAGAGGATGAGTATGCTTACTGCTAAAAGAGAGCAAATATATTTAGAAATAGTTAAGGTCTTAAAACGAGCTAAAGCTGACGGGCAGTTACAATTTACGGAAATACCTGATTTTACGGTAGAAGTACCGCGCGAAAAAGCACATGGTGATTTTGCTACTAATGTGGCGCTGTTGTTGAGTAAAACAGAATGTAAGGCTCCACGCCAAATTGCGCAAATTATTGTAGATAATTTTAGTTCCGGTGTGGAACAACTAGAAAAAATAGAAATTGCCGGACCCGGTTTTATTAATTTTTATTTAGCTTCCGGTTGGCTCTATCAAATTTTGCCCCTAGTAATTAATGAAGATGAAAAATATGGTTGTTCTAATTTTGGTGGGGGAGAAAGAATTCAAGTAGAATTTGTCAGTGCTAATCCGACAGGTCTTTTACATATGGGTAATGCCCGGGGGGCTGCTTTAGGGGATACCTTAAGCAATGTTTTGGAAGCTGCCGGCTATGAGGTGACACGAGAATTTTATATTAATGATGCCGGTAATCAAATCGAGAATTTTGGGAAATCTCTCGAGGCACGTTATTTGCAGCTTTTAGGGCAGGAAGTTGGGTTCCCGGAAGAAGGGTATCATGGTGAAGATATTATTGAGACAGTAAAGAATATTATTACTGAAGTAGGTGATCAGTATTTAGAACTGGAGTCAGGTTTACGCCGTGAGTTTTTAATTCAAAAGGCTTTACAAGAAAAACTCAGTAAGATTAAAAAAGATCTGGTTCAGTTCGGTGTAGAGTATGACGTTTGGTTTAGTGAGCAAAGCCTGCATGATAGTGGGGCGATTACTCGTACCATTGAGGCTTTACAGCAAAAAGGCTTTGTTTATGAACAAGAAGGAGCCTTGTGGTTAAAAACTACTGCATTTGGCGAAGAAAAAGATGAAGTTATTGTGCGGTCTAATGGTTTGGCGACATATTTTGCCGCCGATATTGCGTATCATCAAAATAAATTTGAACGTGGTTTTGAAAAGGTAATTAATATCTGGGGTGCTGACCACCATGGGCATGTGGCCCGCATGAAAGGAGCTATACAAGCCTTAGGTTATGAACCGGAAAAATTGCAGGTAATTTTAATGCAGTTAGTACGTCTTTTTCGTGGTCCCGAAATAGTACGAATGTCTAAGCGCAGTGGGGAGTATATTACCCTTGCGGAATTAGTAGAAGAAGTCGGGCGCGATGCCGCTCGTTTCTTTTTTGTGATGCGTAGCCCTGATAGTCATCTTGACTTTGATTTAGATTTGGCCAAAAAGGAATCGGCAGATAATCCTGTTTATTATGTGCAGTATGCTCATGCGCGGATTAATAGTATTTTATTGGCGAGCACGGAAAAACTTGCTTCAGCTGCAGAAATTGATTTTACGTTATTAACAGAAGCAGAGGAGTTGGCTTTAATTCGTAAGATTGCGGAATTCCCTGATGAGATTGTAGGGGTGGCCGCCAATTATGAACCACATCATTTAACACGTTATGCTCATGAGTTGGCTTCCCTGTTTCATAGTTTTTATAATAGTTGCCGTGTCTTAACTGATGAAAAACCTTTGCGACAGGCCCGTTTGTATCTTGTCAATGCTACTCGGATAACGTTGCGTAATGTGCTTGGGCTTTTAGGTGTTAGCGCTCCGGAAAGAATGTAAGTAGTTATTAAAACTATATTGACGTAAGTGAGCTGTAAGTATAAAATTTAAAGGGTATATAAATAAGGAGAGTGTGAAAAAACTTAAGAGGAGGAAGGAAGGGTTTGGCGACAAAATATATCTTTGTTACAGGTGGTGTAGTATCATCTCTGGGGAAGGGAATTACAGCTTCATCTATCGGGCGTCTTTTAAAAAGTCGTGGTTTGAAAGTTGTAATCCAAAAGTTTGACCCTTATATTAATGTAGACCCCGGTACAATGAGCCCTTACCAGCATGGGGAAGTTTTTGTGACTGAAGATGGTGGGGAAACGGACCTGGATTTAGGACATTATGAAAGATTTGTCGATATTAATGTCAGTAGGTCTTGTAATACGACAACGGGGAAAATTTATTGGTCTGTGATTAACAAAGAAAGAAATGGTGATTATCAGGGTGGTACAGTACAAGTTATCCCTCATATTACCAATGAAATAAAAATGGCTATTCACCGCGTAGCCGAAGAGACTCAGCCTGATGTAGTAATTACAGAAATAGGGGGTACAGTAGGAGATATTGAGTCTTTGCCTTTTTTGGAGGCGATCAGACAAATAAAAAGTGATGTGGGGCGTGAAAATGTGATGTATATTCATGTTACTCTCGTTCCTTATCTGAAAGCAGCCGGGGAAGTGAAGACTAAGCCTACCCAGCATAGTGTGAAAGAATTAAGAGGTATTGGGATTCAGCCTGATGCGATTGTCTGTCGTTCCGAAAAGGTTCTTTCGCAAGAAATGGAAGAAAAAGTAGCCCTTTTTTGTGATATTGAGAAGGAAGCGGTTATTCAAGCCGTAGATGCCGAGACTATTTATGAAATTCCCTTGCTTTTAAAAGAAGAGGGGTTAGATGACATTATTATTGAGAAGCTTAATTTGCAGTGTGGACAGGCTAAATTGACTGAATGGGAAGAAATAGTGCAGAAGATTAAAAATCCACAAGGAATAGTTAAGGTTGCTTTAATTGGTAAATATGTGGACTTCCCTGATGCTTATATTAGTGTTTCCGAGGCTTTGTGTCATGCGGGGATTTATCATCATGTGGCAGTTAGGGTAGAGATGGTCTCTTCAGTTGAATTAGATAATGGTAAACAACCGGAAGAACTATTAAAAGATGTGGATTGTATTTTAATTCCCAGTGGTTTTGGTGATTGTGGCATTATCGGGAAAATCAAAGCGATTCAATATGCGCGGGAAAAGGGGATCCCTTTTTTAGGAATTTGCTCCGGGATGCAGTTAGCGGTTGTAGAATTTGCCCGGAATGTAGTGGGGCTTAGGGCCGGCAGTTCTGAATTTGAGGCGGATATCGAACATCCGGTGATTACGGCTCTTACTTTTCGGGAAGACTTTACTGGACGAGCCAAAACGAAAAAGGTGGGCAGTTATCCTTGCCTGTTACAAGAAGGTACGAAAGCTTATCAGGCTTATCAAGCAAAGCAAATTGCGGAAAGACATCGTCATAGTTATGAATTTAACATTGCTTATCGGGAACTTTTGGCACAACATGGGTTAATAGTCAGTGGGGTGTCTCCTGAGGACAAGTCAGTAGCCATTATTGAAATCCCCGCACATCCATGGTTTGTGGGTTGTCAATTCCATCCTGAATTTAAGTCACGACCTAATCGGGCTCATCCTTTATTCCGGGACTTTTTAGGTGCGGCTTTAAAAAGATGTTAAAAATGAGACTAGAAGTAAATGATAAAATAACAACAGGTGCGGCTCAAGCTGCACTTTTTTTAAAAAAGGAGGACTGAACAGAAGAAACAATGTATTATTTTAGATTATTATCAACTTCCGAAAAAGAATATTTTAATAAATTTGTGTTACAAGCACCTAAAAATCATATTTTACAAACTTGGGAATGGGGCGAGGTTAAAGGCAAAGGAGCCTGGGTGCCTTATCGTTTCATCGTGGAAAATGAAGCACAGCAACCGGTAGCCGGGATTAGTATTTTAGCACGACGTATTCCTGTTTTGGGAAAATTAATTTTTTATGCCCCGCGCGGGCCGGTGGGAGACTTGCATAATCAAGAGGTCATGGATTTTTTGTTTGCGGAAGTGAAGAAATTTGCCCAAGCAAAGGGAGCGATATTTTTAAAAATTGACCCTGATGTTTCCCTTGAAGATACTGCTTTACAGGAATATCTTGCTTCGCGAGGTTTTGTACCGGCGGGAAAAGACAGTGGGTTTGAGGGTATTCAGCCTAAATTTGTTTTCCGCTTGGATATTACGCCTGACTTAGCAACATTATTAGCTAATTTCCATTCTAAAACCCGTTATAATGTTCGTTTGGCGAGGCGAAAAGGGGTAGTGATTAAAGATAATTGTGGGAAAGAAGACCTCCCCATATTTTATGAAATTCTACAGGAAACGACAGAACGCGACAAGTTTTTAGTGCGTCCTTATCGTTATTTTGAGGAGATGTGGGACTGTTTAGTGCCTTCAGGTTATTTAAAACTTTTTTTAGCCTATTATCAGGAGAAACCAATTGCCGGGACTTTGGCCTACCTTTTTGGTGATACCGCTTGGTACATTTATGGTGCTTCTTCTAATGAACATCGTAATGTGATGCCTAATTATCTTTTACAGTGGACGATGATTAAATGGGCCCAAGAAAATAATTGTAAAGTTTATGACTTTCGTGGTGTTTCCGGTGATTTATCGAAGGACAACCCTCTTTATGGACTGTATCGTTTTAAAAAGGGTTTTAATGGCACTTTTACAGAGTTTGTGGGTGAATATGACCTAGTATTCTCTCCTTTTTACTATCGTTTATGGACAAGTTTAGAGCCATTTTATCAAAAAAATATTAGACGTTTGATTAATTTTAAAAAAGCTCTTTGGGGTGAACAAGGAGGGGCTTAAGGTATGGTTGAGGTAAACGGCGAACCTTGTTGGGTAGAGGTAGACTTAGAGGCCCTAAGGCATAATTATGAAATAGTGAGGCAAAAAATAGGACCGGCAGTAAAACTGCTGGGTGTGGTTAAGGCCGATGCTTATGGGCATGGGATAGTGCCGGTAAGCCGTTTATGGGAAGAAATGGGCATTGATATGTTAGGGGTTACTACTGTGGAAGAAGGGAAACAGTTGCGTCAAGCAGGGATTACAATACCGATTTTGGTTTTTAGGCCCTTTCTCCCTGAAGAAATTCCCTGTTTGGCCCAATGGGATTTAACAGCGACAGTAGCTGGTAGAGAAGCGATACATTGGCTCAAGCAGTGGTTAGCAAAGAATGAGGGAACAATTAAAGTACATCTTAAAGTGGAAACAGGGATGGGACGTTACGGTTTTTGGCCTCAAGAGGTTCTGCCCACAGCCCAAGAATTATTGACTATTTCCGGTTTAGAGTTGACAGGTGTCTATTCTCATTTGGCCACAGCCATGTGGAAGAACAAGCGCTATAGTTGGCGGCAGTTTCGTTTGTTTCAAAAAGTTTGTACCGGCTTGGAAAAGGCAGGAATAAAGGGACTGGTTAAGCATATAGCTAATAGTGCGGCCGTGTTGGAATTGCCGGAAATGTATTTAGATATGGTACGGGTGGGGACACTGCTTTATGGGCAATATCCTGTCCTTTCGCCGCAAAAGAGTGTCGAATTAAAGGATACTTGGTACTTCAAGGCGAAAGTAGTTTATATTAGAAAGCTACCTCGTGGACATACAGTAGGCTATGGGCAGACTTTTAAAGCACGTCGTTCCACTCTTGTCGCTGTCCTTTCAGTAGGTTTTGTGGATGGTGTAGAAGTTGAACCTCTGCTTAAGCCAGTCGGTTTTTTAGATTTACTCAAAGGTACAGCTAAGCTTTTTTTGCGTTATCTCGGCTGGCAAAAGTTTTGTCCTCCGGTACTTTTTCCCGGAGGTGTAGGACGGATTATCGGTAAAGTAGGAATGCAGCTCACCATGGTTGATGTGTCCAGAGTTAAAGATATAAAAGTCGGGACAATTGCTTCTCTTCCTGTGCGTAGAACGGCGGTAGATTCCAGTATTCCCAAGCTTTATTTAGAAGAGGGAGAAATTGTCGTGACTAGCAAAACCACGAGAGCAATAACTAGACAGAAATGTTTTAAACAAGTTAGTGGCCCCTAAGTCTAGTAAAGTGGAGGACGGTGGTATGGATGGAGAAAGCTCGTGTCTTAATTGTGGATGACCAAGAAGGAGTGCGCCAATTATTGCAGGAAACTTGTCTGTTGTTAGGTTATGAAGCCATGACAGCAAAATCAGGGCTGGAGGCGTTAGACTTGGTTCAAAAACATAATTTTCAAATTGCTTTAGTGGATATGAAAATGCCGGGTTTGAACGGACTAAGCACAACAGAGCGTCTTCTGGCCACAGGAAAACATCTTAACATTATCGTGATGAGCGGGTTTTGTGATGGTGAAAGTGAAATAAGTGAACTCTCCTCCCATTTAGAGATTGCAGCAGTGATGAAAAAACCTTTTGACCTGGAAGAATTAAAAGTTGTTTTAGAAAAAAATATCAGCAAATAATCGAGTTCTTTCGGCAGGATTTTTTAAAAAAATGAAGAAGATTTTTATAAGCTTGTTATTGTACAAACTTTTGTTTTAGGGTCTTAAGAAAGACAGGGAGGAGGTTGAGAAATGCTTATATCTACCTATACTATTGTAGCTTTACGTTGTTCTAAATGTGGCAAAATAGAATTGTATTCTTTGTCCCGGTTTAGTTGTGGAAAACAAGGACAAGTAGAATTATTTTGTGAATGTGGTAATTGTCTCATGGTACTTACTCGTCAAGGTAGAAGTTTGTATTACCTCCAGACTAGTTGCCTGTTATGTGAAAAAAAGCATGTTTTTAAAATGCAAGGGAAAGAAATTTGGAATAAGTACATCTGTTCCTTAATTTGTGAAAATACAGGTGTAGGGCTTGCTTATTTAGGGCAAAAAGAAAAAGTTAGGCAAGCGATTAAAGAGGAACATCGTTCACTGGAAAAATTAGTTCAGGAATTAGGTTTTGAGGAGTATTTTATCAATCCTAACGTGATGTTTAGTGTCTTAGAGTGTCTTCGGGAAACAATTAAAAAAGGCCAGGCTTATTGTAGTTGTGGTAGTGGCAATTTGACAACAGAGGTTTTTCCTGCTCGAGTGGAATTATGTTGTCCTTATTGTCATGCTATAGGAATTGTTTTTGCTGAAACGGCGAATGACTTGCAAAAATTGCAAGCAATGCAAGGCATTGAGCTGGAAGCTCATTCTTGTCGTTATCTTGATGAAAACAGGTTGAAAAAAAAGGGTTAAGGTAAAAAACAAATAAAGCAAACAAATTTAATAAGGAGGTGTAGAGACATGGTATTAGTACCGGGTAAAGAACTATTAGTGGCTGCCGAAAAAGGAAACTATGCTGTGGGGGCATTTAATTGCAATAATATGGAAATTGTGCAGGCAATTATTGCCGCGGCTGAAGCCGAAAAGTCCCCGGTGATTATTCAAGCAAGTCAAGGAGCGATTAAGTATGCGGGTCTAGATTATATTGTAGGGCTGGTGACTACAGCGGCCGAAACTACTGAAGTTCCTGTTTGTCTGCATTTAGACCATGGTACAGATTTTCAACAGGTGGTGCGGTGTATTACCCGTGGTTTTTCTTCAGTGATGTTTGATGGTTCGAAATTACCTTTGGAAGAAAACATTGCCATTACGAGAAGGATTGTGGAAATAGCTTCGGCAGTAAATGTTTCCACAGAAGCAGAATTAGGGAAAATAGCAGGAACTGAAGATGATATTCAAGTTCACGAAAAAGAAGCAATGCTTACTGACCCGGCCGAAGTAGAATATTTTGTCGAAAAGACGGGAGTAGATTCTTTAGCGGTAGCGATAGGAACAGCACATGGGCAATACAAATTTGAGCCGAAATTAGACTTTACCAGATTAGCTAAGATTCGTAGCCTTGTTGATATTCCTATTGTGATGCATGGTTCTTCCGGTGTACCGGATGCTGATATTAAAAAAGCAATTTCTTTAGGGGTACGTAAGGTTAATATTGATACGAATATTCGTCAAGCCTTTGTCCAAGGGATTAAAGGGGCGATGACCGAAAATCCTCAAGAGATTGATCCTCGTAAACTTTTAGGACCGGCCCGGGAAGCGATGACGGAAATAGTACGAGAAAAAATTCGTGTGTTTGGCAGTAACGGGAAAGCTTAATAAGGGCAAAGTACAAAAACGGGTAGAGGAGATTATTAAATACCGATACCCGTTATATATTGGAGGTGAAAAGGTCTTGGAGATTTTTTTAGATTCGGCCAATCTCGCTGAGATAAAAGAGGTGGCTCCTTATGGAGTAATCACAGGGGTGACGACCAATCCTACTTTAATTGCCCGCGAAGCGGAAGGTTTTTGGGAAATTGTGGAGGAAATTTCAGGTTTAATCACCGGTCCTGTTAGTGCCGAAGTGCTGGCCACTGATACTGCCGGTATGCTTGAAGAGGCACGGCAATTAGCAGGAATTCGGGCTAATGTCGTGATTAAAATTCCGATGACGCGCGCCGGGATTAAAAGTTTGCCTGTTTTAGCTCGGGAAGGGATAAAGACTAATGTAACTTTAGTTTTTTCTCCCAACCAAGCGCTTTTGGCGGCCAGGGCCGGGGCCACTTTTGTGAGTCCTTTTGTAGGACGGTTGGATGATATTGGATCCGAAGGGATAGCTTTGGTACGTGATATTGTAGAAATGTATAAGCTTTATCAGTTACCGACGGAAGTTATTGCTGCCAGTATCCGGCATCCCGAGCATGTAATTGCAGCTGCTAAAGCCGGGGCCCAGATTGCAACAATTCCTTATAAGGTTTTTCAGCAAATGTTTGAACATCCGTTGACAACAGCCGGGTTAGAGAAGTTTAAACGTGATTGGCAAACGCGAGCATAATTAAGATATGGCAAGAGATAAAGAGGAGGAAAAAAATGTTTACAGAAAGACTGTGCTCTGTAATGGAACGTGAATTAGCTTTAGAATTTGCTCGAGTTACGGAAGCGGCGGCTATTGCTTGTGCGCGTTGGTGGGGACGTGGCAATAAAAATGCTGCCGATAATGCTTCTGTGGGTGCGATGCGTCGCATGTTTGATACCGTAAATATTGATGGAGTAGTAGTAATTGGTGAAGGGGAGCGGGATGAAGCCCCGATGCTTTATATTGGGGAAAAAGTAGGTACAGGGAAACATGTACAGGTTGATGTTGCTGTTGACCCTTTAGAAGGGACTAATCTTGTCGCCAAGGGATTAACCGGAGCTATTTCTGTTTTAGCTGTAGCCCCCAAGGATTGTTTGCTTCATGCGCCGGATATGTATATGGAGAAAATAGCGACCGGTCCTGCTACCGTGGGGAAAGTCAGTCTTGATGCCAGTGTTACTGAGAATGTGAAGGCCGTAGCCAAAAGTTTGCAGAAAACGGTACAGGACGTGACGGTCGTTATTTTAGATCGGGAACGCCATCGCAAGATTATTGAAGAATTGCGGGAAATCGGAGCCCGGATTAAATTGATTAGTGATGGCGACGTTTCACCGGCAGTAGCTACTTGTATTCCCGGTTCGGGTGTAGATATGGTTTTAGGTATTGGGGGAGCACCGGAAGGAGTATTGGCGGCCGCTGCTTTACGTTGTATGGGAGGAGAATTTCAGGGTAGACTTTGGCCGGAAAATAAACAAGAGATAGAGCGTGCTCATAAATTAGGAATTAAAGACTTGAAAAAAATTCTGACTTTAGATGACTTAGTTAAAGGTGATGACGTTGTTTTTGCTGCTACCGGGGTAACTGATGGTGACTTTTTGAAAGGGGTACGCTACTATGGTAATCATGTAACGACACATACAGTAATCATGCGTGGGGCGTCAGGAACAATTCGTTTTTTAGAAGCCCGACATCGTATGGATAAAAAATCACAATATGTCGAAGTCTTTTAATTGCGAAAAACGTCTCTTGCACATGCTGAAACGGTATGCTATAATAACAAATTGTAATAGGATAATAACTATAATCAAAATATAGCAGGGTTAGATTAGAGTTGGGAAAGAAGGTGTAAAGATGAAAAAGGATATTCATCCTCAATATTTTAAAGCTACCGTTACTTGTGCGTGTGGGGAAACTTTTGAAACAGGTTCCACAAAAAAGGATTTAAAAGTTGAGCTTTGTTCCAAATGTCACCCTTTCTTTAGCGGAAAACAGCGTAATATCTACACGAGGGGGCGCGTAGAACGGTTTAAAACTAAGTACGGTCTAGAATAAGTCAACAAGTAGCAGAGCTTCCGGCTCTGCTATATTTTTCTAGGGGTTGTATTGGATAAGAAGGGGGGCTGTACAATGGCTCACTCCAGTTATGGAGGGCAGGCGGTTATCGAAGGGGTAATGATGCGTGGCAAAAAGAATATGGCTGTTGCTGTACGGCGTACTCCGGAAGAAATTGTTTTAAAATCACAAGACGTTTCTTCGCTGATGGAACGGTACCGCATCCTAAAACTGCCTTTTCTGCGGGGTTTTATAGCTCTTATTGAGTCTTTGGTTATAGGAGTAAAAACACTGGCTTATTCCGCCAATCAGGTTGTGGAAGGAGAAGGAGAAACAATTACTCCTTTAGAAATGGGGCTTTCAGTAACCTTTGCTTTAGTAGCGGGAACTGTTTTGTTTTTTCTTTTACCGGTGGGTTTGGCACATCTTTTTTTAGCTTATATTCCCGGTTCTTTCTTGCAGAATTTATTGGAGGGTGTGTTTAGAGTACTCATTTTTTTATTGTATGTGGTGGCTATTTCGGCCATGAAGGATATTCAAAGAGTTTTTGAATATCACGGTGCTGAGCATAAAACGATTCATACGTATGAAGCGGGAGAAGACCTTATTGTAGAGAATGCGCGTAAATATTCAACTTTACATCCACGTTGTGGCACGAGTTTTTTGCTTTTTGTGATGATTATCAGTATTTTGGTTTTTTCTGTGCTCGGTGACCTTGATTTAAAAGCACGTTTGTTATCCCGTGTTTTGCTACTTCCCGTAGTGGCAGGCATTTCTTATGAGTTTCTTAAATTTACGGGGAAATATCAACATTTATTAGTGACCAAAATTTTAAGTGCACCGGGATTATGGTTGCAGAAATTAACAACGCGCGAACCTGATGATAGTCAATTAGAAGTAGCTATTTGTGCTTTACAAAAAGTTTTAGAAGCTGAAGAATGCTAGGGAAGTGAGTAATGATGTTTGAGAAATTAAAGCAATTGGCAGAACGTTATCAAGAATTGACACGGTTAATTAGTGACCCGGAAGTTATTGCGAAGCAAAATGAATGGCAAAAATATACGAAGGAGCATGCTGTTTTAGAAGAAATTGTTACAGTTTATCGCGAATATAAAAGGGTTTTAGAAAACATTGCGGAGAATGAAGGGCTTTTAGAAAGTGAGTCTGAGCCCGAGTTTAAAGAATTAGTAGAGTTGGATTTGGCTGAATTGGAGATTAAAAAAGCAACTTTGGAAAAAGAGTTAAAAGCTTTACTAGTTCCGCGTGACCCTAATGACGAAAAGAACGTAATTATCGAAATAAGGGGAGGTACGGGAGGCGAAGAAGCAGCTCTTTTTGCTGCTGATTTATTAAAAATGTATAGTCGTTATGCCGAACAAAAGGGTTGGAAAGTAGAGATGCTCGCTTCGCATTATACAGATATTGGTGGTTTTAAAGAAGCGATTGTGATGATTGAAGGGAAAGGGGCTTATAGTCGTCTTAAGTTTGAAAGTGGTGTGCATAGGGTGCAACGTGTTCCGGTTACTGAATCAGGTGGTCGGATTCATACTTCCGCGGCTACTGTAGCTGTTTTACCGGAAGCCGAAGAGGTTGATGTAGAAATAAGTCCTAATGAGATTAGAGTTGACCTTTTTTGTTCTAGTGGACCCGGGGGGCAGTCTGTCAATACAACACAATCAGCGGTAAGAATTACGCATTTACCTACCGGAATTGTGGTTTCATGTCAGGATGAAAAATCACAGCATAAAAATAAAGATAAGGCCATGAAGGTTTTGCGAGCCCGGGTTTTAGAGAAAAGGCAAGAAGAGCAATCGGGAGAAATGGCGCAAGCCCGTCGGGTTATGGTGGGCAGTGGGGATCGTAGTGAGAGGATTCGTACTTATAATTTCCCACAAGGTAGGGTGACGGATCATCGTATTAATCTAACCTCCTATCGTTTAGAAGAGATTTTGCAAGGTGACCTTGATGAATTTATTGAAGCCTTGATTACTACTGAGCAAGCCGAAAAATTAAAACAGGTGGAATCTTAATGCTTAACAGTAAACATAGACCGCGAACCGGGAAAGAGGCTTTACAGTGGGCGGTTTCTTTTTTAGGTGCAAAAGGATTTACACATGAGGAGGCGCGTGAGGAGGCTCAGCTGCTTCTCGCTAAAGTTTACCAGAAAGAAGTGTGGCACTTATTATTAGACTTACAGGAAAGTCTTGCTGAGTCTGTTTGGCAAGAGTACGTTTGTTTTGTAAAAAAACGCAGTTCTTTTTTTCCTTTGCATTATCTATTGGAGGAAAAAGAATTTATGTCCTTACCTTTTAAAGTTTCCCCGGCCGTTCTCATTCCGCGTTGGGATACGGAGACCTTAGTAGAGGAAGCACTTAAACTTTTGCGGGAAAAAGAAAACCTTAGAATTTTAGATCTAGGCACAGGTAGTGGAGTGATTGCCGTAAGTTTGGCTTATTATTTACCAGATGCTTCCGTAGTAGCTACAGATATTTCGGCTCAAGCTATAGAAGTAGCGCGTGAAAATGCAGAAACCCTTGCTGTTGCGGAAAAAATTCAATTCCTGTTAGGTAATCTCTTTGCTCCTCTTCCGCCGGGAGAAAAGTTTGATATCATTGTTTCTAACCCACCTTATCTTGATGCTGAGGAAATGCAGAGTTTACCTCCTGATATTCGACAAGAACCGGCAATAGCTTTAGCCGGGGGGCAAGATGGTTTGGTTTATTACCGTGGTATTGCCGCTAAAGCTAGGGACTATTTAGTACCGGGGGGGAATTTACTTTTAGAGATTGGTTGGCAACAGGCAGTTTCTGTGGTAGAGATTTTGCAGAACTATGGTTGGGGGCCTTTGCGGATTGTGCGTGACCTGGGGGGGCGAGATAGGGTTGTGGTATACTAGTTTTAGTCAGGTACTGCCTCGGGTATCCGTAGCTTTGGTTAGAATGTCCTAGAGCTTGGTTCAGAGTAATGCATCAGCAAAGTATTGCCTACGGACTCCTAAAGCTAAAGGGAATCGAACTCACTTCACCTTGGGTTCGGGCTATGCATGAGCATGTGGGGGCCCCCATCCCCACTTGGGGTAGACGCCCTCACCACGTCGGTTCATTTCGTTCTTTTGAACAAGGGCTTTAATGGAGTCCTTAAGGTAAATACTTTGCTTTATGTGAACCACGGGAATAAGTCACCCTTCGGCAGTACCTAATCTAAAACGGTATAAGTGAGGAAGAAACGTTAAACGGTACAGCATATTTTGTGGCTGGGGATCATAAAGGAAGAAAGAAGGAAATATAATTGGAAACGAAAATTTGGTCAGTGTCAGCGAGTCAGCCGGAGCCAGAAATAATTAAACAAGCGGCTACGTTGATTCGCCAAGGTGGATTAGTAGCCTTTCCTACTGAAACAGTTTATGGTCTAGGAGCTGATGGGCTTAATCCTCAAGCTGTGGAAAAAATATTTAAGGCGAAAGAGAGACCGACCGATAATCCTTTAATTTTGCATGTGGCTGACTTTGCGACTGTGGGGCGTTTAGCGCGTCAGGTAGACGAAAGAGCAACAAAATTAATTTCTGCTTTTTGGCCCGGTCCTTTAACTTTAGTTTTGCCTAAACAAAAAAGTATTCCTAATGAAGTTACGGCAGGTTTGGATACAGTGGCCATACGTATGCCACGGCATCCGGTGGCTTTAGCGCTAATCAAAGCCAGTGGCACTCCTTTAGCTGCTCCCAGTGCGAATCGTTCCGGCTATCCTAGCCCTACAACAGGGCAACATGTCTATACCGACTTGGCTGGGCGGATTGAGGCGATCCTGGAAAGTGGTCCTACGGGTGTAGGGCTGGAGTCTACAGTTTTAGACTTGTCCGGTACTGTTCCGGTTGTTTGGCGACCGGGTGGAGTTTCTCTTGAGGAATTAACTGCTATTTTAGGTACGGTAGAGATGAAAACAGACTTGAAATATACTCATTATGCTCCCCGGGCTGAAGTTGTTTTGCTGCAAGGGTCTACAGTTAAAGTTGCGGCCAAAATTAAGGCTCTTGTGGATGATTATTCCGGGCAAGGGAAAAAGATAGGGCTACTTTTAACAGCGGAAACATGGATCGAATTGGGCGAGATGGTCGAAAAGTCTGCGGTTCTTTATCAACAAAACTTAGGAAGTAGTTCTCATTTAGAGAACATTGCTCGTATAATTTATCGTGAATTAAGAAATTGTGACTTAGCCGGTGTGGAGATTATCTTGACTGAAACTTATCAGAGAAAAGGGTTGGGGGTCGCTTTGATGAATCGTTTACTGAAATCTGCCAACGGTCAGGTTATTAACGTTTAAGAGGTTAAGGAGAGAGAAAATGAATTATCCGGCCGTTTTGTTAGTTTCTGTAGCTTTAGGGGTGGATGCTTTTTCTGTAGCTATAGGGATTGGGTTAGGGGGTATAAAAACAAAAGAGGCTTTATTGGTCTCCGGTGTAGTCAGCATCTTTCATGTTTTAATGCCCTTAATTGGTCTTTATTTAGGTATTTATTTAGGAAGTATGGCCGGCCCTATTGCCAGCACTATTGGTGCTCTTATCCTGTTAACCATTGGTTTAAATATGGTTGGGGACAGTTTGCGGGAGGCTAAGCTTTTAAAGCAACGGAGGAGAGAAACACCGGGTTTGGCGTATCAAAAAGGTACGGGGTTTAATCTAAAAAGTCCGCTTAGCTTGATTTTAATGGCCGGAAGTGTAAGTATAGATGCGTTAACAGTAGGTTTGGGCTTAGGCCCTTTACAAGTAGATTTGTTTTTAACTGTAATGACGATGGGGATTACAGCCGGCTTAATGACATTGGTCGGACTTGTTTTTGGTCATGGTTTAAGTAAAGTAGTGGGGTCTACAGCCGGTTTGTGTGGCGGGATTATTTTAGTCGTTATTGGACTTAAAATTTTAATTTGGTAGGGTGAGAAGAGATGAGCGAGAAAACAAAAACAATGCTGTTTGTTTGTACCGGAAATACTTGTCGCAGCCCGATGGCCGCAGTTTTGGCCCAAGACTATGTAGAGCGTCGCCAAGCAGATTTAAGGATTCTTTCAGCCGGGATAAGTGCGTTTCCCAATGCGCCGGCCTCTCCTCAAGCGAGAGAAATTATGCTAGAATTAGGTCTAGATTTATCTGCTCATCGTGCCCATTTTCTGACAGAGGAATTATGGCAGGCCGTAGACTTAATTTTGACGATGACCCAGGGGCAAAAAAAATATATAGAAGAATTATTTTCGCAAGCCCAGAGTGAAAAACAGGATAAAAAGGTTTACCTTTTAAAAGAATATGTTTTAGGTGCAGAAAAAAAAGAAGAGGCGAACTTGGATATCCTTGATCCTTTTGGGCAGTCCCCAGCAATCTATCGTGCTTGTGCTACAGAACTTTCGCATTATGTTCCCCAAGCGGTGGAAAGGTTTTGGAGGGAGGTTTTTGCTTTGCCAATTGCTTTAGGTGCAGACCATGGTGGCTTTAAACTCAAGGAAGAAATAAAAAACTGGTTAGAGGAGAAGAACTATAAATATCAAGATTATGGAACTTTTAGTCCGGAATCTTGTGATTATCCTGATCTTGCTTTAGCTGTCGCCGAGGCAGTCGCTTCCGGAGAGTGTACTAAAGGGATTATCATATGTGGGACAGGTATTGGGGTGAGCATTGTGGCTAATAAAGTACCCGGGATTAGAGCGGCTTTATGTCATGATACCTTTTCCGCTAAAGCGTCCCGTGAACATAATGATGCCAATATCTTAACTTTAGGTGAACGAGTTATTGGGCGAGGTTTAGCTTTAGAAATAGTAGAAACATGGTTAGGTGCCTCTTTTCGTGGAGGGCGACATCAGCGTCGTGTAGACAAGATTAAAGCTTTAGAAGCAAAGGAAGATTAGGAGTAAGCCGGGGGAAAGGTGGTGTATTTATGGATTTAGCGACAATTACTCGCGATGTACATAAAGCGTTGCAGGAATTGTTAGAGGTGGCGTCCCTTCAGCCCAAACAGATTCTGGTTGTGGGGTGTAGTACGAGTGAAGTGGGAGGCGAAAAAATTGGTACGGCTTCTAGCCTTGATATCGCCCAAGCTATTTTAGCCGGAATTTATCCGCTGGTGTTAGAAAAGAAACTTTATTTAGCCGTCCAGTGCTGTGAACATCTTAACAGGGCTTTAGTCATCGAAAAGGCAGCTTGTACCCAATACGGGCTGGAAGAGGTTACAGTATATCCTGTGCAGCAAGCCGGAGGAGGTTTGGCTTATCAAACTATGCATACTTTAACTCATCCTTTAGTAGTAGAAAAAGTGCAAGGACACGCCGGTATAGATATTGGCGATACTTTTATTGGGATGCATTTAAAACCTGTCGTTGTGCCTGTGCGTAGTTCTGTAACGAAAATTGGCGCGGGGCATTTGACATTAGCTCGTACACGACCTAAACTTATTGGTGGAAAGCGTGCTTGTTATCAAGAACCGTAAATCACACTTATAAAACATAGCAGAGAGGGAGAAAAAAGATGGATTATATTGAAAAATATGTTTTGCCTGTAGACCCGGAAGTTGCTAAATATATTGCCAAGGAAGAAAAACGTCAATTAGATAAGATTGAATTGATTGCTTCGGAAAACTTTGTGAGCCGGGCGGTAATGGCGGCCCAAGGTTCGGTCTTGACTAATAAATATGCGGAAGGTTATCCGGGCAAACGTTATTACGGAGGTTGTGAGTGGGTTGATGAGGTAGAGAATTTGGCCCGGGAAAGGGCTAAACAGCTTTTCGGGGCCGAACATGTTAATGTACAGCCACATTCCGGGGCCCAAGCTAATACCTCTGTCTATTTTGCACTTGCTAAGCCCGGTGATACTATTTTAGGCATGAATTTGAGTCATGGCGGTCATCTTACCCATGGTAGTCCGGTAAATATTTCGGGGAAATATTATAATTTTGTGCCTTATGGTGTTGATGCCCAAACAGAACGAATTGACTATGAAGAATTGGCCCATCTTGCCCAGGAAGTACGGCCTAAAATAATTGTGGCCGGTGCGAGTGCTTATCCGCGTATAATTGATTTTGCTAGATTGGCGACTATTGCTCAAGAAGTCGGTTCTTTATTAATGGTGGATATGGCTCATATTGCCGGGCTTGTGGCGGCAGGCTTGCATCCTAATCCTTGCCCTTATGCTGATATTGTAACTACGACGACACATAAAACTTTGCGCGGTCCTAGAGGTGGGATGATTTTATGTAAGCAGAAGTATGCTCGGGTTATTGATAAAGCTATTTTCCCCGGTATGCAAGGTGGTCCTTTAATGCATGTTATTGCGGCTAAAGCAGTATCTTTTCAAGAAGCGCTAGAGCCTTCTTTTCAAGTTTATCAGCACCAAATTATTGATAATGCACAAGCTTTGGCGCAAAGCCTCTTGGCGAAAGGGTTTCGTCTTGTTTCTGGTGGTACGGACAACCACCTTTTGTTGCTTGATTTAAGAAATAAGGGGCTTACAGGAAAAGAGGCCGAATCACTTTTAGATGAAGCCGGAGTCACTGTAAATAAAAATACGATTCCTTTTGACCCGCAAAGTCCTTTTGTAACTAGTGGGATACGCTTGGGCACTCCTGCAGTGACCACGCGAGGGATGCAAGAAAGTGAAATGGAAAGAATAGCTGAAATTATTGATTTAGTGCTTTCTGCCCCTCAGGAAAAGGCACAACATCAAAAGGCAAAATTGCTGGTGCAAGAGTTAACGGCCACCTTTCCTTTAGTGGCCCCCAAATAACAGAGTGAGGAGTTGTCGTCATGCGTCCATCGTGGGATGATTATTTTATGGAAATTGCGGAGGTTGTGGCTACTCGTTCTACTTGTTTACGTCGTCAGGTGGGAGCGATTTTAGTTAAGGATAAACATATTTTAGCTACCGGCTATAATGGTGTGCCGACCGGGCTTGAACATTGCGAAGTTTGCGGTTGCCTGCGACAAAAGTTTAACGTTCCTTCCGGAGAAAGACATGAATTATGTCGCGGACTTCATGCCGAACAAAATGCGATTATTCAGTGTGCCGTACATGGAATTAGCATGGTGGGGGCGACACTTTATTCTACGACCCAACCATGTATCTTGTGTAGCAAAATGTTAATTAATGCCGGCGTTAAGCAAATTGTTTTTCAAGGAGCTTATCCTGATGACCTTTCTTTAAGAATTTTAAAAGAAGCCGGAATTGAGTTGCAAGCGACAAAAAACGATGTTTTAGAACATAATGTATCGGAATTAGATGGCGCTAGTGGGCTAAAAAAATAGTTTTTTATGTAATTATTATATTTTTAGCTGTTTTTTATGGTACAATGTATACTGTGTGTGTAAACAATTAGGAAGAAAATTTTACGAGCAGAAAAGAAGAGGGTTGAGACATGAAGAAAGACACACGTAAAGTGTTAACGGTGTTTGGCACTAGACCGGAAGCGATTAAAATGGCTCCTTTAGTGCGTGCTTTAAAGGATGACTCCCAAATTAATTGTCAAGTAGTGGTCACGGCTCAACATCGTGAAATGTTAGACCAGGTGTTAAATATTTTCCGTATTATTCCTGACTATGACTTGGATATCATGCAAAAGGGACAGACTCTTTTTGAAATTACTTCTCGTGCTTTGCTGGGCTTACAACATATTTTTTTAAAAGAAAAGCCGGACTTAGTTTTAGTACATGGCGATACGAACACTACTTTTGTAGGTTCTTTGGCCGCTTATTATTATCAAATTCCTGTCGGGCATGTGGAGGCAGGTTTAAGATCCGGCTATAAATATTCGCCTTTCCCGGAAGAAATGAATCGTCGTTTAACAGGAGTTTTAGGGGACTTGCATTTTGCTCCCACAAAAACGGCGGTCGAAAATTTGTTGCGAGAAGGGCATAATCTTGCTCAAATTTATATTACAGGCAATACAGTGATTGATGCTTTATTACACACAGTTCAAGAGGACTACGAATTTATGACCCCTGTTTTGCGGGAGATCGATTTTGCCACACAACGGGTAATTCTTTTAACTACACATCGTCGTGAGAATTTAGGCGAGCCTTTGCGGCAAATATATGCGGCTTTGCGTGCCCTTGTGCAGGAGTTCCCAGATGTCGTTGTTGTTTTTCCTGTTCATAAAAATCCAGTGGTTCGTCGTATGGCGCAAAAAGAGTTGGGACACTTGCCCAGGGTTAAATTGATTGAACCTTTAGAGTATCAATCGTTTATTAATTTAATGAATAAAGTGCATCTTGTGCTTACCGACTCGGGAGGTTTGCAGGAGGAAGCACCGGCTTTGGGTAAACCGGTGCTTGTGTTACGAGAAAACACAGAGCGCCCTGAGGCTGTAAGTGCAGGAACAGTAAAACTGGTAGGGACTAGCCAAGCAAAAGTGTATGCTACCACGCGTGAGTTGCTCACTAATAAAATTGCGTA
>DUTO01000222.1 GCA_012842035.1 Clostridia bacterium
ACAAGAGCGTCTTTCTACAATTAAAGAAGTAACAGAACAAGCGAAAACATTCGTAGGAGAAGAGGTTGCCATCGAAAATGAAGAGGCGGCTGCTGTTTTAGAACAAGAAACCTTTCCTTTAGTGATAAGAACTTTTCGCGATAAGTTGGCTGTTTTAGAAGAGATTACTCCGCAAACAGTGCAGGCTTTGTTGAAGTCAATTATGAAGGAGTTAAAATTAAAGGGTCAATTTGTCTATATGCCGATTCGTGTGGCTTTGACCGGACAGCAGCATGGACCTGATTTGTTTCTAATTATCGAGATTTTAGGGAAAGACTTGGCTTTGCGACGTATCGAGAGGATGTTAGCTTAATTTTAAGCTAACGATAAAATATAGTTTAGGGAACAGGGGATTGCTTCATAAAACCTTGTTCCTTTTTTATTTTCAATATCTAAACTTATTTTGTCAGAAAAAGCAGGATATTTTTACAATTATGACGAAGGAAAAACTATCAAACAAGTAAAGAGGTGTGAATTATATGGAGATAAAAAAACTGTGGTATATTCTACTATTGTTTTGCTTAGTGCTATGTTTTAACTTTTGTTTTTCTGTGGAGGTAGCGCAGGCAGAAATTTTGCTCGAGGGCAATAACTTTATTGATATTAAAGGACATTGGGCGGAAAAACAAATTGAGAAGTGGGCACAGGGAAATTTAGTAGCAGGATATGTTGACGGAACCTTTAAGCCCGATCACGATATTACCAGAGCTGAATTTGTGGTTGTGGTTAATAGGGTATTTGGTTATACCGAGACGACGGCTTTAAATTTTATCGATGTCGGGGCGGAAGATTGGTATGCTTCGGATATAGCTAAAGCAAAAGCTGTTGGTTGTATCAGCGGTTATCCTGATGGCAGTTTTAGGCCTAACCAATCGATAAGTCGTCAAGAAGTGGCTGCTGTTTTAACAAAAATTCTTTCCCTAAAAGGAACTGAAACTAATACGTTAGCTAAATTCGTAGATCAAGCCGAGTTCCCTGTGTGGAGTTTCTCGTCAATTAAAGCAATAACAGAGAAGGGCTACATGGGTGGGTATCCTGATGGGACGTTTCGACCTACCAAAGCGTTAACTAGAGCGGAGATTATTTCTGTTTTAGACCGTATTTTGCCTTTTTATGATAACCAAGTAGGAGCAGCGTGGATAGGGACGGGGAAAATCTTAGATAGACTGGGAGCCAGTGTAGGAAAAAGCCCGGGAGCTGATTTTGATAGTCTTTATCCCTGGAGTGAGATGAAGCTGTGTAATGTAGCTGATGATGGCACGATTACAGCTTATTTTGGTGAGGCTGATTTTAAGCGAGATGGCAGTAATGGACAAGTAATGGTGAAAATACCGAAGTTTTATTATAAACGAACTTATGACGAGGTAAATAAGGTTTATGAGTTTTGGATCGCGGATCAAGAAAAGCCGGGATATAAGCTGCATGCTGCTTTTAGTCGTCAAGGTGTAGAAAAACCTTATATTCTTGTTGGTACGTATAGAGGCGGAGTGGTTAATAATAAGCTTGTTTCCAAAGCAAAGGCAGCACCTGCTGTCAAGCGAACCAGAGCTGAATTTCGGCAATTAGCTCAAAAGAGAGGGACAGGTTGGAGCCAAATAGATATTCAGACTTGGAGTGCTCTTCAATTGCTTTATTTGATAGAATATGTTGATGCAGATTGTCAGAAGGTAATCAAGGATAGCTCTTACCGGGGAATAGAAAGTCTTTGGGGCGGTCAAGGACAATTTATTGATGGGATTAATGTTAACACTGATTTACAGTTTTATGTTGCGGAGAATGATTTTGCTGATAGTATGTTTGGTGGAAACTATAAAGCTACCCGAGTTTTTGTCCCTAGCAGTCCTGATGTTCAAAAAGAGATAGCTTTTTCTGCAGAGGCTGAATGGCTCTTAATAACTTGTGAAGCAGGTAAAAAGGAAAGTAGTGTTATTGGTTACCCACAAGATTTGGTGCTGGCAGCCGGTGGTTGTTGGTCTGCTGATATTCCCGGTGACTTATTTACTATTTTTATTGCTGATCCGCTTGCGGAAGATTTTAATGATACCGGTGCTCGTATTCTTTATATTCCTTAAAGCTGATAGAGGGCACATCTGCTAAAGAATGCTGGTGTGTTCTTAGTTCACATGAGCTTTCGCCTCTTGAGGAGAGGAAAACAAGAAAGGGATTTTGGTGATAACAATGGGAAGAAAAAAGTTATGGGTTTTTCTACTGTTATTTTGTTTAGTGTTGGGCATAGTATTTTGTCTTATTGAGAAAGAGGAATCTGTACAAAATATCGTCGGAGCATCATGGGTGGTGGGAGAATCTACGGAATTGACTAGACTGGGGGTTGGTGTGGGGAAAAGCTCGGGAATAGACTTCGATAGTCTTTATCCTTGGAGTGAGATGAAACCGGATTTTAAAGATGAGCAAACGGTAGTAAGGATACCGAAGTTTTATTACAAGCGTACATATGATGGAGTAAAACATGAATTTTGGATAGCGGATAAACCTACGGCAGGTTTTAAGGTACATCCGGCTTTTATTCGCGATGGTGAAGTAAAGGACTATATTTATGTCGGGGCAAATAAATTTGGTACAAGTCAGACGATAGACGCGTGCCGGTCAACAGCGCAAGGATACGGCGCAGGTTGGGGTTTAATTGATATTCAAACTTGGAGTGCCATCCAAATGCTTTGGTTAGTGGAATATGCTGATACCGATAGTCAGAAGTTCAGTTACAATTACCGCGGGATTATCAGTGATAATTACCGCGGGATTAATGGACTCTGGACTAATCTGGGGCAGTGGATCGATGGCTTTGAGGCTCGAGATAGACGAGTTTATATTGTGGGTCAAGATACAGGTTTTACTTTACCCGAGGACAGTGGTTGGATTGGGAATTGGCATTGTTCTGATACTTATGATTGGCTTTTCCTGCCTAGTGCGGAGGGTGGTAGTAAAAATACTTATATACCTGATTATATTTGGACGGGCAACGGCACGCGGGTGGCGTGCGCCGGCTTCGACAGCCACCATAGCGCTGCTGACGGTCTGTTCTTCTGGACTGTTTGTTACTCGTCTGATTTTGCGTCCTCGGACGTCGGCGCCCGTGCCCTTCATATCCCTTAAAATAGGCGGGAACCGGGGGTTAATATAAAAAGGAAAAAACTGTGGTTTGTTTTACTGTTATTTTGTTTGGTACCGGGTGCAGTAGTTTGTCTTAATGCTTGTCTTCCTAATCATTAAGCCGGAGAAGGGAGGAGCCAAGACCAAACAACGCCGGGGCGTCATGGACAGTAGGGCGGATGACTATTTTAACTAGATTGGGGAATGGGGTGGGGAAAAGTTCGGGAACCTTATCTTGCCGCTAGTGGTTTTGCTGATGATAGGTTTGAGGAGAATTATCAGGCTGCGGGTGTTGTTTTACTCGGTGAAGATGGCTATTATAAGGATTTGGCATTACGGCGGCCTCCGAGAGGATGCTGGAGCAAATTTAAGCTATTGACAAAATAGGGAGATAGTGCATATACTATTCGTAAATTGTTTATGAAATTAAAGGCGAAGAAGGGGAGAAGTAGTCTTTGGGTTATCTCGCAGAGAGGATGGGTCAGCGGCTGAAAGCCTGTCCGGGAGAACGAGGTCGAAAATGCACCCTGGAGCTGTAAACCCGAGATGTAGGGTTATACCGTATACTGTCGCGTTAAGACAGATAGAGTTGGGGAAAGTTTGGGTTAGGGTGACCAAATTTACGACCAAGCAGAGTGGAACCGCGAGAATCTCGCCTCTGAAGGAGGTGGGGTTTTTTATATAATAGGGGAGGGGTGAGGGCTTTGGGTTGGTTAAAGAAACAAGTACAGGTGGTTTTTGAACGCGATCCGGCGGTAAAGGGCGTGTGGGAAGTAGTTCTGTGTTACCCCGGTTTTCATGCTATTATTTTGCACCGCTTGGCTCATAAATTATATACAAAAAAGTGGTTTCTGTTAGCCCGCTTTATTTCACAGGTGAATCGCTTTATCACCCAAATTGAAATTCATCCCGGGGCTAAGATTGGCAAAGGTTTTTTTATTGATCATGGTGCCGGAGTAGTGATTGGGGAAACGACAGAAATAGGGGATAATGTAACACTTTATCAAGGTGTAACCTTAGGCGGAACAGGTAAGGAAAAAGGGAAGCGCCATCCGACGATTGGTCATAATGTAGTAATTAGTGCCGGAGCCAAGGTTTTGGGTTCTTTTAAAGTGGGGGATAATGTGAAAATAGGGGCCGGTTCTGTTGTTTTAAAAGAAGTACCACCCAATTCTACAGTAGTGGGAGTGCCCGGGCGCGTAGTGAAGCGGGAGGAAAAAGCAGCGGTAGATTTAGAGCACAATAAATTACCGGACCCGATTTTAGATGTCTTGTCAAATTTACAGCAACGAGTAGAAGAATTAGAAGCTAAATTAGCGGAAAAGGAGTTGAAAAAGAGTGAATAAAGAAGACGTGAGAGTTTTTAATACGTTGACCGGAAAAAAGGAGGCTTTTTTACCCTTAGAACCACCGCTGGTAAAAATGTATGCTTGTGGCCCAACGACTTATAATTTTATTCATTTGGGTAATGCTCGTCCCCTGGTAGTTTTTGATACGGTACGTCGTTATTTAGAGTACTTAGGTTATGAAGTTGTTTATGTGCAAAATTTTACGGATGTAGATGATAAGATTATGCAAAGAGCGCAAGAAGAAGAGATGTCGCCTTTAGAGTTAGCGGAAAAATATATTGCGGAATATTTTGTGGATGCCGCTGCTCTTAATGTGCGAAGAGCCACAGTGCATCCCCGGGTAAGTGAAAACATGGAGGAGATTATTGCTTTTGTTAATGGCTTAGTGCAGAAGGGTTATGCTTATGAAGTGGCAGGTGATGTCTTTTTTGAGGTTAGTAAGTTTAAGGAATATGGGAAGCTTTCTAAACGGACACTTGATGATTTGTGGGCCGGAGCACGGATAGATGTAGATGAGCGTAAAAAGCATCCCGGTGACTTTGCCCTTTGGAAGCAAGCAAAGCCGGGAGAAATCAGTTGGACAAGTCCGTGGGGCGAAGGCAGACCCGGCTGGCATATTGAATGTTCCACGATGTCTACTAAATATTTAGGGCCCAGTTTTGATATTCATGCCGGGGGGTTAGATTTAATTTTTCCGCATCATGAAAATGAGATTGCCCAGTCGGAAGCGTTACATGATGCTCCGATGGCCAAGTATTGGCTGCATAATGGTTTTATTACCATTAATCAGGAAAAAATGTCTAAATCGCGTGGCAACTTTTTCCTCTTGCGTGAGATTTTGCAGAAATATTCACCTCAAGTAGTTCGCTTTTATTTGTTATCAACACATTACCGTAGTCCTTTGGACTTTGCTGAGGAAAAGTTGGCAGCTGCGGAAAAAGGGTTAGAAAGATTACAAACGGCCTATCGCCTTTTACAGGAAACACAGGGAGAAAAAGAAGGGCGAGAGCAAGTTGCGCCGGAGGTGTGGTCAAAGTTTTCCGAGGACTTAGCTGTTTTTGAACAGCGTTTTCAAGAGGCCATGAATGATGACTTTAATACAGCTTTAGCTTTGGCGGTTCTTTTTGATTTGGCGAGGGCCTTAAATAGTTTGCATACTGATTTACTAGGTAAGACAGTTAATTCACAGGGTAAGCTGCTTTTAGAAAAAGCAGAAAAAAAATATGGAGAGTTAGCCGGAATTTTAGGACTAGAATTGGCTAAAACAGATTTTACAAATGACTCAGCAACAGATTCTCAATTAGTAAACGGGTTATTGAAAATTTTAATTCAGGTACGTCAAGCAGCACGAAATAATAAAGATTATGTGACAGCTGATTTGATTCGTGATGAATTGAAAAAATTAGGGATAGTTTTAGAGGACACACCTCAAGGTGTGAGATGGAAATATAGCTAGAATTGCGGAAAACAAAGGGAGGTTTAATTGTGTGGGGTGATTTTGCCTTAAACCCTAAGGAATTGCCACCTCTGGTTTGGGCTTATGTGGGGGATGCTGTTTTTGAAGTGTACGTAAGATTGTATTTAGTGGAGCAGGGTCTAGTGAAAATGGACAAACTTCATAGTAAAGCCTCTTCCTTAGTTAATGCAGGTGCACAGGCTGAATTTTTACATCAATTAGAGGAATGGCTTACTATTGAAGAAAAAGATATCGTGAGGCGAGGACGGAATACGAAAAGTCATGTTCCTAAAAATGTGGGAGTGAGCGAGTATCGTTTAAGCACCGGTTTTGAGGCTTTACTGGGTTATTTGTTTTTGTGTGGTGAGAAAAAGAGATTGTGTGAGATTATTGCTTATCTTGTTTCGAGAAAAGAGTGTGAGATACGGTGAAAAAAACAGAGTTTATTGCCGGGAAAAATCCTGTATTAGAAGCTTTACAAGCGGGACGTCCTCTTAGCAAAATATTATTGGCGCAGGGGCTTAAACAAAGTTCGGTTAAGGAAATTATGTCTTTAGCTAGAACAAGACAAATTCCTTACCAATTTGTAGCACGAGAAAAACTTGATGCTTTAGTTGCTGGAAATATTCATCAAGGGATTGTGGCCGAGGCTGGGGTGAAGCAATATGGTGAGTGGGAAGAAATAATAGAAAAAGCCCGGCAAAAGGGGGAAGACCCTTTTGTTGTGCTTTTGGATGGCTTAGAAGACCCGCGGAATTTAGGAGCAATTTTAAGAACGGCGGAAGCGGTAGGTGTGCATGGGGTGATTATTCCCAAGCATCGTTCCGTATCTTTGACGGCTGCGGCAGCCAGGTCTTCCGCGGGAGCAGTGGAATATGTGCCTGTGGCTCGCGTAACTAATCTGGCATCGGTGATGGATAGATTGAAGGAAAAAGGATGTTGGATCGTAGGGACAGACCCTCAGGCTGAGCAGAAATATTGCGAGGCTGATTTAAAAGGCCCCCTAGCGGTTGTGCTGGGCAGCGAAGGCAAAGGAATGGGGAGATTAGTCAAAGAGAAATGCGATTTTTTGGTGAGCATTCCTATGTTAGGTCAGGTTAATTCTCTAAATGTATCTGTGACCGGAGCCTTACTTTTTTATGAAATTATTCGACAGCGCGACTTGATTTAGGCTGTATTTTGTCGAAAGCTGTCTAAATTATCTTCAAAAGTTATTAAAGTTTTTAGGGCAAGAAAAGCTTGACCTTTTTAAGAAAGTTGGGTTATAATGTTGGCAATGGAGTGGACAAGTTGTCGGTTGTGAAAAGGGGAGATGGAGGGATAAAGAAATGATTTTAGCGACACAACCAAAGGGGCTGGATTCTTTTGAATTTTTAGAAGATGAGTATGTAGTAAGTTTAGCTAGAGACGGTGATAATGAAGCTTTAGAATATTTAATTTGTAAGTATAAAAATTTTGTGAGGGTAAAGTCGCGTTCTTATTTTTTAATTGGTGCTGACCGCGAAGATATTATTCAAGAAGGTATGATAGGTTTATATAAAGCGATACGTGATTTCCGAGTGGAGAAGCTATCTTCTTTCCGAGCTTTTGCTGAATTATGCGTGACTAGGCAGATTATTACTGCAATTAAGACAGCTACACGTCAGAAACATATCCCTTTGAATTCTTACATATCTTTAAACAAACCTATTTATGATGAAGAATCGGATCGAACTTTGCTTGATGTGCTTACCGGTACTAAAATATCGGATCCGGAAGAATTAATGATTAATCGGGAAGAGTTTTGTGATATTGAAGAAAAAATGGGGGAGATTTTAAGTTCGTTGGAATGGCAGGTTTTGATGTCTTATTTGGAGGGGAAAAGTTATCAAGAAATAGCCTTAGAATTGGAGCGTCATGTTAAATCTATCGACAATGCTTTACAGAGGGTGAAAAGAAAACTGGAACGATATCTTGAAAAACGGAATGAGGAAGAACTTTAAGTTCTAAGACCTAGAGTTTAAAATTTGGCAATATAAAAAAGTTAAGAAAAACACTTGACCTTGTTCTTTATCTTATTATATAATAAAGTTCGTCAGTGATGCCGGCTCCTTTGTTCGTAGAGCCGGTTAAAATTGTTTGTAATGTCGCGGGATGGAGCAGCTGGTAGCTCGTCGGGCTCATAACCCGGAGGTCGTAGGTTCGAATCCTACCTCCGCAACCATTTAAAATATATTGTGGCGGTG
>DUTO01000017.1 GCA_012842035.1 Clostridia bacterium
AAACAGTATGAAAGAAAAAATCTACTGTACCTATTATTTTTAATTAACTAGGGTGGTAACGCGAAAAACCACAGATTTTCGTCCCTACAAAGGAGGAAATCTGTGGTTTTTTTAATAAAGGAGGAATTAAATTATGATTATTGTCATGAAAAAAAATTCACAAAAAGAAGAAATCCTAAAAGTGTCCCATCAATTACAGGAGGCCGGTTTCCACTGTCACCTGGTCGAGGGGACAGAAAAAACAATCATTGGAGCAGTAGGGGATAAATCCCGGCTAATGAACATTCCCCTAGAGGCCCTCCCCTGTGTGGAAAAAGTTATCCCTATCCTTGCTCCATACAAACTGACCAGCCGGGAATTCAAACCTGAGGATACCCTGATTCGCGTAGGAAACATTACCATCGGGGGCTCCGAATTACAGGTCATCGCCGGTCCCTGTGCCGTCGAAGGCAAAGAAGAACTACTTTTAATTGCCCAAATCGTTAAACAAGCGGGAGCAAGTATCCTTAGAGGCGGTGCCTTTAAACCGCGTACCTCCCCTTACTCATTCCAAGGACTTGGCGAAAAAGGGCTGCAATACCTGGCTCTGGCCAGAGAAAAAACAGGCTTACCTATCGTCACAGAAGTAATTGATACCGCCAGTGTTGACCTCGTAGCTTATTATGCCGATATTATCCAAATCGGAGCTCGTAATATGCATAATTATGCACTACTGAAAAAAGCCGCCAAAACCAATAAACCGATTCTCCTGAAACGAGGACTTTCCGCCACTATCGAAGAATGGATCCTAGCCGCCGAATATATCATCACTGCCGACAACCCACACATTATTTTATGTGAAAGAGGTATCCGCACTTTTGAAACATATACCAGAAACACCTTGGATCTTTCCGCCGTTCCCATCATCAAATATCTGACCCATCTTCCCATCATTGTCGATCCTAGCCATGGCACAGGAAAATGGCGCTGGGTTTCCTCCATGGCCCAAGCAGCTGTTGCCGCCGGTGCAGACGGACTGATGCTAGAAGTCCATCCTTGCCCGGAAAAAGCCTTTTCTGATGGAGCCCAATCCCTTAATCCCGATAATTTTCAGAAGCTCATGACTAACCTAAATAATCTTGCTCCATACATTAGCAAAAAGGAGAAATTAAATCATGCCTAAAACACTTGCTTACTTAGGGCCAGAAGGAACCTTCACCCACCAAGCAGCCCAAATATTTACAACCCATTATACCACTGATTCTGCCTACAAACTGCTTCCCTGCCCTGATATCCCTGAAGTCATGGAAGCTGTAGCCCAAGGAACAGTGGAACAAGGGATTGTCCCAGCGGAAAATTCCATAGCAGGAACAGTAAATATCACCGCAGACCTACTCGCCCATGAATTAAATCTCTTTATCCAAGGAGAGATTGTTCTGGATATCACCCACCATCTGCTTTCTTTCACACCAGACCTTGCCCAAATTCACACCGTTATCTCACATCCCCAAGCACTTGCCCAATGTCGCCATTTTCTAAAAAATCACTTACCCCATGCCACCATCCTTAAAAAAGAAAGTACAGCAGAAGCAGTTCGTTTACTAAAAGAAGAAAAACAAACAGGGACAGCCGCTATCGGCTCCTTGGCCTCCCACTTACATTATCAAGTACCCATCAAATATTGGCATATCGGGGATTTTCCCCATAACCAAACCCGTTTTCTTCTACTAGAAAAAAATCCCCTTCCCCACCCTAATCCTCAAAAAACATCCTTAATCGTGTTCCCCCAAGCTAATCGACCTGGTCAATTGTATGAAATCCTAGGTGTCTTTGCGAAATACAAACTTAACCTTTGTAAAGTTGAATCACGCCCCGATAAAAAAGAACTGGGCTCTTATCTTTTCTTGATTGATTATGAATCCACCCTTCCTTCTAGCAAACTGCAACCTGTCTTTCTTGAACTTAAAAAAGTAACCATATCCTATAAAAACTTAGGTTCATATCCCGTTTACCGTTATAAAGATAAATCTAACCATTAAAAAACAGGATGCGCTTTTGCGCATCCTGAACCTGCTTTAAAGCAGGTTTTTGATTTTTTTGAGCACGTAACGATCTACCTTGGACTGACCTGAATAGCTTGATACCTAATTATGACCTTCCGGCCATAATCAAGCACTTCACCACCCAGATCAATCGGTTGTTCGGCCAGACAAGATACTTAAACAACCCTAAGCAATCTCTCGACTGCTTAGAATCGTACGTGGTTTTTTCACAAAAAACACTTTCAGCACCTTGAATGACCTTTGCTCGACCCCGGATGACAAGTTGGGCTCATGCCATAATCAAAGGGTTACAACAACTTCGACTATAACACAAACTTTCCCTGCCATACAGAATCTTCCCTCCGGCTGCATACAAGCCCACAGACCTGTAGGCAACCTTTGGCCGACAGATATATATCCCGCAGAACATATATCTGTCTGGGCTCAACCGTTACGTGCCCTTAATATTAATTTAACCAAAAACGAACTTGATTATACCTAAAAAAATTGCTTTATTTTTGTTTCCTTTTCTTCACTCTAGCCCAAGTATCTCGTAAAGAAACAATCCGATTAAAAACCAATTCCTCTTTTGTCGAATCCCGGTCTACACAAAAATAACCTTGCCGCAGAAACTGAAACTTATCTCCTGGTTTAGCTTCCTTTAAACCCGGTTCTACTAAGCAAGAAGTTAAACACTCTAAAGAATTAGGGTTCAATACCATTTCTGCCTCTTCATCATCTTCTTCTCCGTCATTAATAAACAAATAGTCATAAAGACGCACTTCCGCAGGGATAGCATGTGCTGCGGAAACCCAATGAAGAGTACCCTTTACTTTGCGATTGCTTTTCGCCATACCACTACGAGTTTCCGGGTCATAAGTACAATGTAGCTCCATAATTTCCCCTGTTTCTTCATCTTTAACCACATCTTCACACTTAATAATATAAGCATGTTTTAATCTTACTTCCCGTCCCGGCGCCAAACGGAAAAACTTTTTCGGCGGCTCTTCCATAAAATCTTTCCGCTCAATATACCGGCTCTTACCTTTTTCCCGTGAATTGTATATTGAGCGGAAAGATTTTATGGAAGAGCCGCCGAAAAAGTTTTTCCTTCATCTTTAACCACATCTTCACACTTAATAATATAAGCATGTTTTAATCT
>DUTO01000223.1 GCA_012842035.1 Clostridia bacterium
CGGTGGGGAAAAAGCTATTGCCAAACAACATCAAAAGGGCAAATTTACGGCTCGTGAACGACTTAATCAATTACTCGACCCGGGTTCTTTTACTGAATTAGATAAATTTGTCGCCCATCGGTGTGTTAATTTAGGAATGGATGAAAAAGAGGCTCCTGGTGAAGGAGTAATTACAGGTTATGGAACCATAGATGGTCGCTTGGTTTATGTTTTTGCTCAGGACTTTACTGTTTTGGGAGGGTCACTGGGCGAAATGCATGCCGGCAAAATTTGCAAAGTATTAGACCTAGCTATGAAAGTAGGGGCCCCGGTTATTGGTTTAAATGATTCAGGCGGAGCGCGTATTCAAGAAGGGATTGATGCTTTGGCCGGATATGGGCAGATCTTTTATCGTAATACCTTAGCTTCAGGTGTAATTCCGCAATTGTCGGTAATCATGGGACCTTGTGCGGGAGGAGCCGTTTATTCTCCAGCTTTAACGGATTATGTTTTTATGGTGGAGAATATTTCTCAAATGTTTATTACCGGGCCTCAAGTGATTAAGGCGGTAACCGGTGAGGACGTTACTCTTGAGGAATTGGGGGGAGCGATGGCTCATAACCGGCAAAGCGGAGTGGCTCACTTTGCGGCTAGTGATGAAGCGGAATGTTTTGCTCAGATTAGAAAACTATTAAGTTTTTTACCGGCTAATAATTTGGAGAATCCGCCTCTTGTTGAAACTGGTGATGATCCGGGGCGTATTATTTCGGAATTAAACACAATTTTGCCTGATAACCCTAATCGGGCTTATGATATGTCGGAGATAATTTCTTTAGTTGTGGATCAGGGAGAGTTTTTCCAAACCATGCCTTATTATGCACCGAATATTCTTACCGGATATGCCCGGGTCAATGGGAGGGTGATTGGGATTGTCGCCAATCAGCCGAAGTTTTTGGCCGGTTGTTTAGATATTAATGCTTCAGATAAGGCAGCTCGCCATATTCGTTTTTGTGATGCTTTTAATATTCCTCTTGTTAATTTTGTGGATGTACCCGGTTATCTTCCCGGTACAAATCAAGAGTATGGTGGAATTATTCGTCATGGAGCTAAATTGTTGTATGCGTATTCCGAAGCTACAGTACCTAAAATTACCTTGATTATTCGTAAAGCGTATGGTGGTTCTTATCTGGCGATGTGTTCGCATGACTTAGGTGCAGACCAGGTGATTGCCTGGCCGACAGCCGAAATAGCGGTGATGGGTGCCGAAGGGGCAGCTAATATTATTTTTCGGAAAGAAATTAATGCCGCCGCTAATCCTGTGGAAAAACGGGCAGAAAAAATTGCTGAATATCGTCAGCGGTTTGTCACACCTTATGCTGCGGCAGAAAGAGGTTTTGTTGATTTAGTGATTGAGCCTTGCGAAACTCGTCCACGTCTCGTTAATGCTTTGGAAATGTTAGCTACAAAACGCAAAACTCGTCCGGCGAAGAAACATGGTAATATTCCTTTGTAAGGAAAGGGGTGACGGTACGTGCAAACACTTACTTTTGGACTGCAAGTTACTGTTTTAGGTATGAGTGTAGTTTTTATTGCTTTAATTTTTCTTATTCTTGTGATTAATTTAATGACGAAAGGGACAGAGTTTTCTAAAGCAAAAAAGGGGGCTGCTGGCGCAGAGCCAATTAAAAAAGAAGCAGTCGCGGCAGCTGCTTCTCCAAGTGAGGAAGAGGAGGGGGAAGTGATTGCTGTTCTTGCTGCGGCTATAGCTTGTTTACAACCGGGCAAGAAGATGAGGTTGAAGACGATCCAGAGGCTTGAGGGGGAAACAGTTCCTATCTGGAGTGCGGCAGGGCGTCAAGAAACAATGTATGGGCGACAAGCTAGATAAAGTTGCTTTAATACTGTTGAAATAAAATTAGAGAAAAAAAGGAGGGGCTTTTTGATGAAAAAGTTCCGGATGAAAGTAAATGGAAAAGTTTATGAGGTAGAAGTAGAAGAAATAAGTGATGGTGTAGCAACTGATTCCCAAGTTGTCGGTGAAAAGATTTCGGGACCTGTTGCTAGTTCAGGAACCTCTGTAACACCAAGTGTATCCGAAAGCACAAGACCTCTACCTGAGGGGGCTGAAGTTGTTACGGCCCCTATGCCCGGTAAGATTTTGTCCCTGCAAGTGGAAGTAGGGCAACAGGTAAAAGACGGAGATTTACTTTTGATTTTAGAAGCCATGAAAATGGAAAACGAAATTTTTTCTGGTACGAATGGGGTCGTTAAAGAAATTAGAGTTAATGAAGGTGCTACGGTTGATTCGGATGATGTTTTGGTGATCATTACTTAATTAGAATCTTTTCAAGAGGGGAAGGAAGTAGATGATGGAAGAAATAAACTTATCAAAGGCCATTTATGACCTGGCGATGAGTACAGGCTTAGTTAATTTGACTTTACAGCAAGTGATTATGTTTTTAATCTCTTTTCTGTTAATTTATTTAGCCATTGTCAAGAAGTTTGAACCTTTACTGCTTTTGCCCATTGGCTTTGGGATGTTATTGGCTAATATACCTAATGCGGGTTTAATGACTGCACCGGAGATTACCATAGACCCGTTAACAGGTGAGCCGAATATAGCTCCGGGAGGCTTGCTTTATTATTTATATCAAGGGGTCAAACTAGGCATTTATCCACCTTTAATTTTTCTGGGTGTAGGGGCGATGACTGACTTTGGGCCACTTATTGCTAATCCTAAGACTTTGCTTTTAGGGGCAGCTGCTCAATTTGGGATCTTTTTAACTTTTATCGGGGCGTTGTTTTTAGGTTTTTTACCTAAAGCTGCGGCTGCGATTGGCATTATTGGAGGGGCTGATGGCCCTACGGCAATTTTTCTAACGGCCAAGTTAGCTCCCGAGTTATTGCCAGCTATTGCTGTGGCCGCTTATTCCTATATGGCTTTAGTGCCGATTATTCAACCTCCGATCATGAAAGCGTTAACAACTCGGAAAATGCGGCTGGTGGTTATGGACCAATTACGTCCTGTTTCCCAGCGGGAAAAAATAATTTTTCCGATTGTGGTGACCCTTATTGTTTCTTTACTCGTACCTGATGCTACTCCTTTGGTAGGGATGTTGATGTTAGGGAATCTTTTCCGTGAGTCTGGTGTGGTCCGACGTTTAAGTGATACTGCTCAGAATGCTTTGATGAATATTATTACGATATTCTTAGGGGTAACGGTGGGGGCGACAGCCAGTGCCGAAGCTTTTTTAAATCCGGGTACTATTAAAATTATTCTTTTAGGTTTAATTGCATTCTGCTTGGCGACAGCCAGTGGTGTTCTTTTAGGAGATTTGATGTATTTTCTCTCCGGAGGCAAAGTCAATCCTTTGATTGGTTCAGCAGGAGTTTCAGCAGTACCTATGGCCGCACGTGTTTCTCAAGTTGTCGGGCAAAAAGAAAATCCCAAAAACTTTTTGCTGATGCATGCGATGGGGCCTAATGTTGCCGGGGTAATTGGTTCAGCTGTCGCAGCCGGAGTATTGCTTGCTTTGTTTGGGTGAAAATGAATTAAAAAAATTTCGAAACGAAAAGAGTGTGCAAACTTAGCACTCTTTTTTTATTTTTTCTATTTGTTTCCGTGTGTTTAATTCATAAAAAAGTCGAAAACTACAAAGAGGAGGTGTGCGAAAAGATGAAAAAGAATCATAATTTAAAAAAAAAGATAGAAAAAGTTAAATATGAAACAGCACAAGAATTTGGTTTAATGCATCGTCAAGAAACAATGGGAAAAGATTCTAACAAAATTGATTTTTTAAAACGTATAAAAAAATTATTAATAGCGAAAAATAGGAATACTTCAAGTAAAGGAGGTGAAGTTTAAAATGCCTCGTAATACAAACAAGCCTGCAGTACAAGGTGCTGCTCAAGCTCTTGACCAGTTGAAGTATGAAATTGCCGGTGAGTTGGGGATTGCTAATTATCAACAGGTTGATAAAGGGCAATTGACCTCCCGTCAGAATGGATATGTGGGGGGATATATGACGAGAAAGCTGGTTCAGATTGCTGAAGAAGCTTTATCCAAAGGACAAATGGTCTAACTCTATTTAAAGAAAACTCCTAATTGAAATAATTGATAAAAAACAAGCAGAGGTTTAAAGACCACTGCTTGTTTTTTATCAGAGATTAATGTAGGTAATGTTCTACTTCTTGTGGTGGTATACCGGGGTGTAACGCTAAAGTTAAAGCCATGGCAATTATTTTAGCTGTATTGGTAATTTGTTCATCAATTTCTTTGGGAGTAACCATTAATTGACCACCAAAAGGCTCTAAAACCTGATTAATCATTTGTCCAATGGCTACCGGTTGTAAACTTTGATAAACATCACGTAAATGTGGTGTGGTGCGGAGGTGTTCAAATAGTTTTTCCATAGCTTGATGGGCAATAATTCCGGCGTGGACAACGGTAGGTACACCAATGGCAATTACCGGAATACCCATTGTTTCTTGATTAATACCCGTTCTTTTATTGCCAATCCCTGAACCCGGGCTTATTCCGGTAGTGGCGACTTGAATGGTGGAATTAATTCTTTCTACGCTTCCTGCAGCTAAAGCATCAATGGCGATGAGCAGATCCGGTTTGATGCGCTCGACAATTCCTTTAATTATTTCTGCTGTTTCTATCCCGGTAATTCCTAATACACCTGGTGCCAGCACACAAACGGACCTTAAACCTTGACGTAATTCTTCCGGAGCATAATGAAAAAGATGCCTGGTGGCCATCGAATATTCAACGGCTTTTGGCCCTAAAGCATCAGGAGTAGCCTGCCAATTACCTAAACCGACAATTAAAATAGTAGAGTCATCTTGCAGAGGTAGAATTTCTTTTAATTTCTCTCCCAGGACTTCACCGATATTTTTATGCACCATTTTATTGTTTTCGCGAAGTCCGGTTGATTCTAAAGTAACATAGCTACCGGGGGCCCGTCCCATGATTGTTGCTCCTTGTTCGTTTAATATAGTAATAGTTTTAATCGTTCCTTGCGCAAAAGTTTCTACATCCTCTTTGACACCCGGTATTTCTCTGCCTGTATCACCTCTTAGCAAATCGTGAGCTTCTACTGCTAAATCTAAATTAATGCCCATTAATTGATAAAGTTCATTTTTTTTCATCCAGTTACACCTCTTTTTAATTTTTTATTAGGTTCAGTTTCCCCTATCCGTGAGGATGTTATGCCTGTTTAATAAGAAGAAAAGAAACCGCCGAAAGAGACGGTTTCTTTTAGGGAGGGAGGAAATGTCGGCTTGATAGAAAAACTTTTGCTTTAATATTATGGTCAGAAAGAGGAAAAACTATGATTACATAGAATTAAAAAAATAATGCAATAATAGCAATATATAGAAAGATGTATCGAGAAGATTGTCTTTTTATGGTATAATCTTTGGCAAAGGAGTGTTATTAAAACGTGCGAATTATCGCCGGAATTGCTAAAGGACACAAGCTCAAAAGCTTAAAAGGATTAGCTACCAGACCCACTCCAGAACGAGTGAGAGAGGCTGTTTTCAATATTTTGGCAGCTAAAATTGGTGAGGCGCGGTTTTTAGATTTATTTGCCGGTTCCGGAGCAATGGGGCTGGAAGCTTTAAGTAGAGGTGCTGCTTATTGTTATTTTAATGACCATAATAAAGCAGCTTGTCATCTCATTAAAGAAAATTTGGCTAAATGTGCTTTTGAACAACAAGTTGTTATTGATCATAAAGATGTTTTTACCCTTATTGCCGATTTTGTTCAAAAAAAGATGACCGGTTTTGATATAATCTATATAGACCCTCCTTATGAAGCTGGTTTTTATGACATGTTACTGCCCAGGCTTGTTGAGGCAGGACTGCTTGCCGATGAGGGGATTATGGTCAGTGAAACTAATAAAAGGGTGGTTTTGCAGGAAAAATATTTCTTAACAGAAAAAGAAGGACAAGTATTAAAGCTTTTTAAGAAAAGTAAGTACGGCGATACAGTTGTTTGGTTTTATAAATTATGGGGGGAGGAATAAAATTGGAAATCATGCGTTTATTAGAAGAATTTGAAAATGTAGTGGAAGAGAGTCCTCGTATTCCGATGACGGGAAAGGTGATTATTAATGAGGATACTTTGTATAATTTTGTAGATGGATTTAGAGCAATGCTTCCGGAAACAGTAAGGGAATCCGAGTGGATTTTGCGAGAAAAAGAAAGGATTTTACTGCAAGCGGAAAAGGAGGCCGATACGATTGTCGATACTGCCAAAAGCAAATTAGAGAGAATTGCCGGGGAAAGTGAAATAGTTAAAGTGGCCAAAATTCAGGGGGAAGAAATAGTAAGTAATGCCCGCGATGTATCACGGGAAATAACAAAAGGAGCGCTTAGTTATGCCGATGAAGTAATGGCTCGTTTACAGGAGCAATTGGAAAAAACAATGCTGGTTGTTAATCAGGGACGTCAAGAAATAAGAGTAAATTTTAGGGATAAGAATATTGACGAATAAAAGAGAAAAAGAGGACTTATTGAAATATTAAAAAAGTATGGTAAAATATAGATAAGGGATTAAGGTAAAAATAGGCAATGCGTGTCATGTTGAATAAAAAAATCTAAAATAATAAAGAGGTGAAACTTCTTGGCTATAAACAAATCTGTTATAGGTGAAACTTTTGTTAGGGCAGGTCAAATTACAGAAGAACAATTAAAATTAGTGCAAAAAAAACAAGAAACGACAGGTAAAAGACTTGAAGATGTTTTACAAGAAGAAGGCTTAATGACCGAAGAGGAAATTAAGCAATTTCTTAAACGTAAGTTTAATATTGGTTTCGTGGACTTAGCCAAGCAGGAGATACAAACAGATACGCCCCTTTTGCTCAGCGAAGAGTTGGCCAGAAAATATACGGTCATTCCTTTTAAAAAAAGTTCCTATCGCTTGCTCGTCGCCATGGCCGATCCTTATGACTTACAAGCAATAGAGGAGCTTACTGTCGCTACGGAATTAAATATTTTGCCTCGTCAAGCTGAGGCTAAAGAAATAATGAAAAAAATTAATGATCATTACGGAGAAGAACAGTCTGGGGATTTGTCCCCTGCTGCAGAAATAGATTTTGCCGAAGAAGAAAAAATAGTTAAATTAAGGGCACAAAGTAAATTGGAGGAAGAGGCGAAAAAAGCCGAAGAAGCGGCGAAGAAACAAGCAGAACTGGAAGTGAAGCGAAAGGCTGAGGAGGCCGCCAGAAAAAAGGCTGAAGCAGAGGCGCAAAAGGCGGAAGAGGAAGCTCGCCAGAGAGCTGAAGAGGAAGCAAAGCGCAAAGCTGAGGCAGAAGCTCGTCGCAGAGCAGAAGAAGAGGCAAAGCGCAGAGCTGAAGAAGCACAAAGAAAAGCCGAGGAGGAAGCCAGAAAGAGAGCCGAAGCAGAAGCGAAAAAAAAGGCCGAAACAGAGGCCAAAAGAAAGGCTGCAGAAAAAGCGAAGAAACAGGCAGAACTAGAAGCGAAGCGAAAAGCTAAGGAAGAGAGCAAGAAAAAAATTGCGTTAGAAGAAGAAAAAGGAAGAAAAAAAGCAGGAAAAGACGAAGTGCTTAGCGAAGAAAAAGAAGAGAAAAAATTGTCTAAGCAAGAAAAAAAGAAGCTGGAAACTAAAAGAGCTAGATTAGGAGCAATTTTAGTCGAAAAAGGATTAATTTCTGAAGATAATTTGGAGGCGGCATTGAAAATTCAAAAAGAAACGAAAAAAAAGCTGGGTGAAATTCTTGTTGATAATGGTTTAGTGCAAGAAGATGACCTTGTTGATATTTTAAGTGAGCAAATGGGCTTTCCTTATGTAGAACTTAGTAAAGTACTTATTAACCCTAAGGTTCCTGGATTAATTAAAGAAAGCTTAGCGAGAAAACATGTCTTAATTCCGATAAAAATAGAAAATGGTCGTCTTGTGGTGGCGATGTCGGATCCGCTTAATGTTTATGCTGTTGATGACATTAGGATAGCTACAGGATATGGAGTTATTCCTTATATAGCCGGGAAAAGAGAAATATTAAAAGCAATTGAGTTTCATTATGGACAACAAAGTACGGAAGAAGCTATTGAAGATTTAATGCGCGAATTAGATGCCGAAGAAATGGAAGAATTGGATCAAAAAACGCTTGATGAGATTAATAATGCACCTTTAGTACGCTTAGTAAATTCTTTGTTAAGACAGGCCGTGATTATGAAGGCGAGTGATATTCATGTTGAGCCCTTTGAAAGTCGTGTCCGGGTACGTTTTAGAATTGATGGGGATTTACAAGAAATAATGTCTTTAGATATTAACACTCATGCTGCCGTTGTTGCCAGAATTAAAATTATGGGGAAAATGGATATTGCGGAAAAACGCATTCCTCAGGATGGACGGGTAGGCATAAAAATAGAAGACCGTCGGATTGATTTACGTCTTGCTTCTATGCCTACAACTTATGGCGAAAAAATGGTAATCAGGCTCTTAGACAGAGAAAATATCTTTATTCATAAAAGTCAATTGGGTTTTACGGAGGCGAATATTGAAAGATTAGATAAAATCATTCGTTATCCTTATGGCATCATTTTAGCCACCGGTCCTACAGGATGTGGAAAAACAAGTACTCTTTATACTGTTTTATCTGAATTGAATAAAGTAAACCGCAATATTATTACGATAGAAGACCCGGTCGAATTTAAAATATCCGGAATTAACCAAGTGCAAGTCAATCCTAAAGCAAATTTAACTTTTGCCAATGGTCTTCGTTCTATTCTTAGGCAGGATCCGGATATCATTATGGTTGGAGAAATCAGGGATACAGAGACAGTACAGATCGCGGTAAGAGCAGCGATTACCGGTCATCTGGTTTTGAGTACAGTACATACAAATGATACAGCATCAACAATTATTCGTTTAATTGATATGGGTATAGAACCGTATCTTATCTCTAATTCTGTGGTGGGAATTATTGCTCAAAGATTAGTTAAAAAGATTTGTCCGGAATGTAAAGAAAAATATCAATCTACAGAAAAAGAAAGACTTTTATTGGAGATAGATTCTTCTGTTCCTCTTTATACCGGGAGAGGCTGCCCAACTTGTAATAATACAGGTTATAAAGGGAGAACGGCAATTGCCGAAATTATGGAAATGGATGCTAAAGTTAAAAGATTAATTGATATTGGAGAAAGTGCGGATTTAATAAAGCAGACAGCTAAAGAACACGGGATGATTGATTTACAAGAGAATTGTAGAGAATTGGTTCTTAATGGTGTGACCACCATTGATGAATACATAAGAAATACTTATATTAGTTAGGAGGAGGGTAGTGTATGGCGACTTTTGTTTATGAAGCTGTAAACAATATGGGGGAGACAGTAAAAAGTACATATGAAGCTTCTGCCAGAGATGAAGTTTTAGAAATGTTGGAAAAGAAAAAATTATATCCGATAAAGGTTGAAGAGACGGTTGGTAAAGAAATAAAAACCCCTGTTTCTTTACAGCGAGTAAAATTAAGAGCCGAAACCTGTCTACAGAA
>DUTO01000224.1 GCA_012842035.1 Clostridia bacterium
ATATCATCGTAGTTATTGTCAACAATGTAATCGTTCTCTCCGGGAAACTCCGCCACTATTTTCTTGTCCTTATTGTGGGGAACAAGATAAGTTTGTCCAGGGTGTCTTAGACAGAATTGTAAGTATTACTGAATTACACCAAGATGATGAAGTGGCTGAGACAATTAAAGCTGGGAAGTATTATTATCAAGTCCCCTTAAGTTTTTTGCCAGGGATAGGCAAAAAAACAATCGAAAAACTTTTAAAAAAACTTGGTACAGAAATGAATGTTTTACATTATGCTTCTGAGCCTGAAATTGCTACAGTGGTTGGTAAAAAGTTAGCTTCTTTAATTATGAAAAGTCGTCGGGGTGAATTACGGATGACTCCCGGAGGTGGAGGAGTCTATGGTCAAATTATGTCCTTTTAATTTTTAAATTGGCGTTATAATTATTTCTCCTCTCTCATAATCTAGATTGAAGAGGGAGGAGGTTAAAAGTGGTAAAAGTAAAGTTTAAACTTAAGCAGCATTTTTATGCTAGTTGGTGGGTTTATTCATTGGTAGGTTCTTGCTTTTTACTAGGACTTTTTTTTGGCTTTTTAGGCATGACTTCCCTGGAGCAAAATCAAACCTCTTCCTTAAGTAAACTTTTCGAAGAAGGGTTGGTACATTTTGAAAAAAATTTTAATTTCTCTACTTCGGCAAGACAAGCCGTCCTTAAAAATACGGTTAATTTAAGTAAAATTTTTCTCATGGGGTTAACTATAATAGGGTTACCGCTTGTGTTAGTAATTATTTTTACGCGTGGTTTCGTCTTAGGGTTTACGATTGAATTTTTATTACAAGAAAAAGCATGGCGAGGTGGCCTCTTAGCTTTATTAACGGTACTGCCTCCTAATTTACTTTCCGTACCAGCCTATATTTTAGGGGCAGTAATGGCTATCAATTTTTCTCTTTATTTAATTAAAGGTTCAGGCCAAAGAAAGATTAAAATGTCACAATGTTTTTTAGAGTATTTATTAATCATGTTAAGTTTAGCTGTTTTAATGTTGGGTTCAGCGTTAATTGAAGGATATTTTTCACCAATCTTTATTAAATTATTTCCATAAAGAGAACGATAATAAAAATCTCTTCTCTAGCTCATAATAAGAGTAAAATTTATGAAAATAGGGGGGAGTTCTTTTATGAAAAAAAAAGAACAGGATTTACAAGGCAAAGTACCGGAAGGAAAGGACTTTGTGCCCACAGAAATGGGTTCAGCCCGTTTTGTAGCATTAGATAGTGAAGAAAGTACTTACAAATATGAAACCGATCCCACAGAGTATGAGCAAGGTTTTCCGGGACCACCTTGGGGAGTGGAACCGAGTATGCAATTTCTTTGTGATGAGGTCGGGATTGATTTTACAAAATTTGTTGACTCTTTAGCCGGTAATAAAAAAGAAATGGAAATGGCGCAAGAATTTGGTGTAAGCGAAGCAACAATTAAAAGTTTACGTGAGCGTTTTTATAAGGCAGAAGCGATTATGGGAAATTATGGACAAGATTAAGGTGTTTTTCGTTCTACCCTAATCGCCGGTTCAGGACAAACTGTTTCACAAAGGCCACAGACGATACAGCCTTCGATACGTGTTTTCACAGCAGGAGTGCCCATAAAGCCGAGTTGCTCTGACCAATAAATAACTTGAGTAGGGCATTTTTCGATACATAAACCACAGCCTTTGCAGAGGTCAAGAAAAATAGTCCACGTGCCTCGCGCATTTTCCTGGGTTGTTTGTTTCCAATTTCTTACTTGTTCTTTTGGCACATAAATCTCTCCTTGGTGAGGGATTATTTTTTTTAGCATGACCTTAAAAACATTTTTTATCCTTTTAATTATTAATGTTTACAACGAAAGTTAAAAAAGGGATCGCCCTGAGCTTGTGGAAATAATATAATAGTTCTTTAAAAGGTGGCGATTTTTATTTTGACAGATTGGATTGAAGAATTTTTAGTTTATCTTCAAGTAGAAAGAGGTTTAGCCCCCAATACTTTAATAGCTTATAAACGTGATTTAGAAAAATTTGATCACTATTTAAAAGAAAAAGAGGCATTAAATTTAAAAGAAGTGGATAAAAACTTCTTAGCCGGATATGGTTATGCTTTGCGTAAAAAAGGGGAGTCTCCGGCAAGTGTAGCTCGACAGTTAGCTTCATTACGCGGTTTTTTTAAATTTCTATGTCTAGAAGAATATTTAGAAAAGGACCCCACGATTTATTTAGAAACACCGAAGCTACCTCAGAAGTTACCGCGTGTGCTTAGTGAAAATGAAGTTGAAAAGCTTTTAGAAACTCCCCAAGGATCGCTTTATCCCTTAAAGTTAAA
>DUTO01000225.1 GCA_012842035.1 Clostridia bacterium
CCCATGCCATATCTTCTAGCTTTTTGCCAGGTTTAAATGACTCGAAAAAAATGAGTGCAGAGCGGAGAGAAGAATTAGAACAGAAGATTAAAAAAGAAGCCACAGCTTGGGCCGTAGGCTTAGTTAATCATAAAGAGATTGATCAAATCAATATTTTGCAAGCAACTAAAAAAGCGATGTTGAAAGCAGTGCGGGGTTTAGTGGTAAAACCGGATTATTTGTTACTTGATGCTTTGAGTATAGATACAAATATACCGCAGGAAAGTGTTGTGCATGGTGATCGAGAGTGTGCAGCTATTGCTGCTGCCTCTATTATCGCCAAAACGTATCGCGATCGAATTATGGAGTTAATGGATGAATTTTATCCTGTATATGGTTTTAAAGAGAATAAAGGTTATGGAACAGCGCGGCATTTAGAAGCTTTACGATTATATGGGCCATCATTAGTACATAGAAAAAGTTTTTTGTCTAATTATAGTTAAAAGATGGCTTGAGTTTTAAAGATGGGTGGGACATTGTGGATAGAATTAGTTTAGGTAAAAAAGCTGAAGAAGTAGCTGCTCGATATTTGCAAAGTCAAGGTTATCGGATTATGGAACGTAATTTTCGTTGTCCTTTAGGAGAAATGGATATTATTGCTGAAGATAACGATGTTTTAGTTTTTATTGAAGTAAGGAGTAAGCGAAGTTCGTTTCTTGGTTTGCCACAGGAAACAGTAACTTGGACTAAACAGCAAAGACTTAGACGTTTAGCTAGTTATTATTTAAAAGTGAAGCAGGCTTGGCATAAAAAATGCCGTTTTGATGTATTGGGAATTCTTTTTGATCAGGAAAATAGGGTTATGTCTTTAGATGTAATTAAAGATGCCTTTTAAAAACAAAAACTTGGCAAAAAATGGGGGAGAATTATAGCAGGAGTTTTAAATAAGCTAGAGAAGATAAAAGGTTAGTTAGAATAAAAAGATTGTGAGGAATAAAATTATGAAGGAGAGAGTTAGTGATGAAATATTCGGAACCCATAGTCATAAAGAGTAATCAGTCCCAAACGTCTCGTCGTAAAAAAACCAGTTCTAAGAAAGCGGGGCTTGTTTATGTTTTATTGTTTCTACTTATTTGGGGCGGGTTAATTTATGCCGGGTTTTATTTTACAAAACAGTATTTGGATAATGCCATCAATAATATTCAACAAACTAATGCCATGAATATTCAGGCGGTAAAGGATCGCTTAGATAGTTTAACTAATGAAATGATTGCTTTAAAAAGTGAGCTTAGTAGTACAGATGAAACCTTGTCGTCTTCAAGTAGTATTCAGGGAGAGTTACGTAAAAAAATAGATTTACTTGATGCTCAATTAAAAAATTTAGAAAAAAGTCTTAAAATCTTGAAGGAGGCTCCTTAATGCGTCACGCTAATCTTTTAGCTTTATTAATTATTGCTCCTTTTATTGGTATTTGGCTGGCTTGTAGTAGTTTTACCGGTTATGCTCAAGATTTAGTGCTCCCGGCAGAAAAGGTGAATATTTCGCTTCATTCTTTAGAAGAGGGCTTTAAACTTTTGGCGGGGGAAGTGTCAGTTGTTAAAACACAAGCTGATGAGCAGAAGACTCAATATGAGGAACATGACCGGTCTTTAAGTAGTTTGGCGGAGCTGACTTCTCAACATAAAGAAATGTCGGATCGGATTTATGAAGAACGTATTTTAATGATGTTAGGAGAACCGGTCAAAGTACATAAATCTTCGCGAACCGAAATTAAGGTTTTTAAATTAGAGGAATTAGGTTATCGAGGCTATATTGCCAAGGTGAAACTGTTTAGTCCCAAGGTTTTTAAAGTTGTTTTAGCTAAAGATACCTTAGGAGAAAAAGAAACAACTTTAGAAGCGGTAAAAAGAACAGGAGCCCTTTTGGGAATTAATGGTGGTGGTTTTTATACAGAAATGAGAGAGGGTAAGTCTTATGCTGTACATATTGGGAATGTAGTGATTGATGGCAAGTTAATCACCCCGTTTAATGCTTATCCGGGAAATCTTTGCTTTGCCGGAGTGAATAAGTCGGGACGGGTTATTGGAGGAATAGTGTCTAAAAAAGAACAACTAATGGCCTTAAATCCTTGGCAAGGCGTTAGTTTTATCCCTGTTTTGATTAAAGGAGGGGTTAGTCAATCTATTCCTGCAGAATGGGCTAAAACGAAACAACCTCGTACGATTTTAGGCGAATATGCCAATGGTGATTTAATTATGATTGTTGTTGATGGACGCCAAGCTGATTGGAGTAGTGGAGTTACTTTAGAAAGATTGATCGATAAGCTGGTAGAATTAGGGGTAAAAGAAGCTTATAATTTAGATGGTGGTGGGTCGAGTGCTTTTGTTTATGGTGGAGAGGTTTTAAATAAACCTTCTGATGGCAAATTGCGTCCTGTGGTGACAAATATTGTGGTCATGCCTTAAACTAATTAAATTGCTTTAAAAGGCATTTTTTTGGTATAAATATTTTGAAAAGTGTGGTATAATCAAATAGTATTGTTTTAGAAAACAGATAAGGAGGAAAAAATGTTAAATAAAATAAGAGAAATGTTTCGAGAACAAAAAGGATTTACTTTAGTTGAATTAATGACGGTTTTGGTTATTTTAAGCGTGATTTTGAATATTGGTGTGCCCAGTTATTTAAAAATTCAATCTCAGGCCGAATATGATGCGGATCGAATCACAATTGCTAATTTAGCTCGAGTTGCAGAAGTATATATGATTCAAACGGGAAAAAGTTCAGTTAACTTACTGACATTAACAGAGCATGGACTTTTTAACGGCGAGACAGTCTTAAATAGAAGGTTAGCGAAAGTCGGCGGCGAGGATCTATCTATTAAAAATGATGTAGGCAATACTCTTGATAAATCTGTAAATTATGAATTTGAGTTAGATTCAGAGACGGGAAAAATGAAAGAATATGATCGTATTGTTTATAATCTGATTGGTCCACCAGTGTATTAAAAAGTTAATAAAATATTGTAGTCATAGTTTAAATGTTTTGCTAACTGCCTGTTAAGGGCAGTTATTATTAGCTAAAATATTTTGAAAAGTGGTATAATTGAGCAGGGATTTTAAGCATTAAGGCGAAACTAACCATATAAAGAAAAATAAAGACAAAATTTGCCTAAAAATCGAAACGAGAATAATTTCTAAAAAGAAGGGGTGTAAGTATTGCTGGCCCGTGTTTTTAGTTGTACTACAGTAGGAATAGACCCTTATTTAATTGAAGTGGAAGTTGATGTTGGTGGTGGGCTACCTGAATTTACGATTGTGGGATTACCGGATACAACGGTAAAGGAAAGTAAAGAAAGAGTACGAACCGCAATTAAAAATGCCGGTTTTGAATTTCCGCCACGTAAGATTATTGTTAATCTTGCTCCGGCCGATATCAAAAAGGCAGGGCCCGGTTTTGATTTAGCTATTGCTGTAGGGATATTAGCTGCTACTGGTCAAATAAAAACTGTTTATTTAAATGATTATATTTTTGTAGGGGAATTATCGCTTGATGGTTCCATCCGAAGTGTACCGGGCATTTTACCCATGGCTTTGTTTATTCATGAGCAAACTACTAAATCTTTTCTTGTCGCGGAAGATAATCGGGGGGAAGTAGCTTTAACACCTGTTCAGGCTTATAGTTTTAGCAGTTTGCTCAAAATTAAAAATTTTTTGGAAAATCCCCAAATTTATAATAAAGTAGAACAACAAAGTTTAAAAAATTTTTTAGAGCAGAAACAAGAGACAGTTTATGACTTTGCTGATGTTAAAGGACAACATCTGGCTAAACGTGCTTTGGAAGTAGCGGCGGCCGGAGGGCACAATTTGCTTTTAATCGGTTCACCCGGTTGTGGGAAAAGTTTGTTAGCTAAATGTTTCTCTTCTATCCTTCCTCCCCTTACTCCCGGAGAGGCCTTAGAGGTAAGTAAGGTCTATAGTATTGCCGGACTATTAAATAAAGACAGACCTTTAGTTACCAGTCGTCCTTTTCGGGCCCCTCATCATACAGCCTCAGCGGCGAGTATTATTGGGGGGGGAGTAGTCCCGAATCCCGGTGAGGTTACATTGGCTACACACGGGGTCTTGTTTTTAGATGAATTACCGGAATATCGCCGTGATGTTTTGGAATCTTTAAGACAGCCTTTAGAGGATAGAATGGTGATCATTTCACGAGTTGCGGCAGCAGTTACTTATCCGGCTAATTTTCAACTTGTGGGGGCGGCAAATCCTTGTTATTGTGGCTATTATGGTGATGGACTCAAAGAATGTATCTGTACGCCTTATCAGGTGAATAAATATCGTAGTAAAATATCGGGGCCACTACTAGATCGCATTGATCTTCATGTTGAAGTACCGCGTTTAGCTTATCAGGAATTAGAGAATAAAAAACAGGGAGAAAGCTCACAAGAAGTACAAAAACGGGTAATTAAAGCACGTGAAAGGCAGTTGGCGCGTTTTTTCGGTAGAAGGATAACTTGTAATGCCCGGATGACGGGAAAAGAAGTGAGAAAATATTGCCAACTGGAGGCAGAGGCGAAACAATTATTAAAAAAAGTTTATACTAATTCAGGTTTGAGCGTACGTGCCCATGAACGAATTTTAAAGATTGCTCGGACGATTGCTGATCTTGCTAGCAGTGAGGAGATTACGATTACTCATCTTGCCGAAGCATTGCAATATAGAACATTGGATAATAAATAGTTTTTAAAAGGAAGGAGGCAAAAAATGTTAGCACTTAATAAACAAGAAACCCAAATAATGCAGGTAATGTTTAAAGAGTTAATTTTGTTTTTATTAGGTGCTTTTTTTCTAGCAAAAGTATTAGCTGCTTCGTTCTGGTTAAATTATACTGTTTTTTGTCATACCAGTCTTGAACTAATCTGTGTTTTTATTTCTTTTACCATTTTTTTGTTAGTTTGGTACACATATGAGAATAGTTTTGTGGTTAATCATTTAATGTGCTTTTGTTTTTTTATCCTAGGGATTTTTGATATTTTGCATCTTATTTTTTATTCTGAGAAAATAATGTTTGCCCAAATTAATTTATCTGTCTGGTATTGGATGGCAGGAAGATTTACACTTGCTCTTATTTTACTAGCCATTACGACAGAATTGCAGATTAAATTAAATAAGCATGTCGGTCTTTTTCTTTCCCTTTTAGTAGTGAGTTTTGTGGCTATATGGTTTTATAAATGCAGAGAATTTTTACCTATTTTATTTGTTGCCGAGGGGTATACGAAGAGTAAAATAGTTATAGATTGTCTGTTAATTAGTTTGTTTTTATTTGTTTTGTATAATTTGCGTTCGAAGTTTATCCGTCAAGATGTTTTGGCTTACCAATATCTGATGAGCGCACTTTTAGTGGCTATAATTGCAGAAGTTTGTTTTATCATAAAACCCTCTGCTTCTTTTTATAATATTGGGGGACATCTTTTAAAAGCAACTTATTATTTCTTTTTTCTTAAAGGTATTTTTGTTTCTGCTGTGCAATATCCTTATAAAAAAATTGCCCAAACTAGTGAGTCAATAATTCAGGTTTTTGATGAAATACCTTTGGGTATAGTAATTTACGACCAATATTTAAGGCTTTTTTTTGCTAATAAAAAAGCCTTAAATATCTTAACTTATCAGCTGCAAGATATCTATGGACTTCATCATGATATAATTGTACAAAAATTTGGTTTTATGAACATTTTAGAACAAAAAGCAAAAAAGGAAAAAGTACTTAAAGATGTCTATACTGAATTAAAAAACAAATCCGGAGCTAAATGTAAAATAAGGGCTGATTATTATAAGCTTTCTAATAGTTATTTAGTTTTGTTTGAGGAAGTACCGGACAATCAAGAGTTAGAAACATTGAAAATACAGACAAGGGCAGTCCTGAATTCAATTAATAAGGTAGTTATCTTACTTGATATCAAAAACAGAATTATTGTGTGCAATAAAAACTGTCTGGAAGTTTTAGATATGGAAGAACATGAGGTGATAGGGAAAGATGTTAATGAATTGGCTATATTGCTTAGTTTTAAAGCTGATGGTGATATTATTAAATGTAAAAGAAATAAAAGAATTCAAGAATTACATGAAGTTTCAATTACAACATTAAAAGGCAAGAAAAAAGATCTTTTCTTCCATATTGATTATATTAATAATCTTACGGAAGAAAAAATTGGAGCCATTATTTTAGCTACAGATATAACTCTCTTTAAAAAAGAAAGTTTAAAGATGCAGCAAAAGGAAAAGCTTATAGCTTTAGGACAAATGGCTGCCGGGATTGTGCATGAAATTAAAAATCCTTTGACGGCAATTAAAGGTTTTAGTCAATTGATTAAGTATAAAGACCAAGACGAAAAAATGCGTGAATATGCAGCGATGATTGATCGGGAGACGGAGATTATCAATAATTTTATTAGTGACTTTTTAACCTTTGCCAGGCCCTCTCCTCCTGATTTAAAACAAATATCTTTAAATAAAATTGTAAAGTCGATGAAGTTAATTATTGATACGAATACTTTTATTAGAGATATTAAGGTTTCTTTTGATTTAAGTCCTGTGGATAAATTAATTGTGGCCGATGCTAATCAGTTGCGACAAGTTATTTTAAATATTGTTAAAAATGCGATGGAGGCTGTAGTAGACAATGAAGGTTCTGAGATTAAAATTTCGACTAAATATCACCGTCGTACTAAGGAAATGTCTGTAACAATTTATAATAATGGTAAGGCGATGACCGCAGAAGAAAAATTGATGGTAGGTACTCCTTTTTTTACAACAAAGGCGAAGGGTACAGGGTTAGGGTTAAGTATTTGTTTTCAAATTATTAAAGAGCATAATGGGAGAATTGAAATTGAAAGTGAGGAAGGGGTGGGAACTAGTTTTATTGTTTATCTCCCTTGTGCAACTTGAGGGTAGAAATTAGTAGTTTTTTAGCAGGATAAAAAGGTAATTTGTCAAAAAGTAAATGGGAGGGGGTAAGAGGTAGATGAACGAAGCAAGAGAAACAATCGAAATATATTTTGAACTTTGTCATCCCGAGGCTAAAATGCCTTGTTATGCTAGGCAAGGAGATGCCGGTATGGATGTTTATGCAGTTGAAAATACGTTAATTAAACCCGGGCAAACAGTAGTTGTTAGAACCGGTTGGAAAGTGGCTCTCCCTTGTGGTTATGAATTACAAATTCGCCCGAGAAGTGGTTTGTCTTTGCAAACTCCTTTAAGGGTGGCGAATAGTCCGGGAACGATTGATGCCGGATATAGGGATGAGGTCGGTATTATTCTGCAGAATACTTCTTTAGAGAAGGGGTATGAGATAAAAAAAGGAGAGCGGGTAGCTCAGTTAGTTTTACAAAAGGTACCCCAAATAAAATGGGTACTTGTCGAAAATGTACAAGCAATAGGCATAGATCGCGGGGGAGGATTTGGTTCCACAGGTCTATAGAATAGAAAACCATAATCAGATTGGCGGAGACTCAAGGCAAGAAAATAATGTCTTGAGTTTTTTGTTTAGCTTTGTTGGATTATGCATATTTATATGCTCATCTGGGAAATCTACGTTATAGCTGTTTAATGCCGGATAAAGGAGGATGTCGGTTTGAGTAGATTCCCCTTAGGGATAATTATTTTAGTTGTTTTAATGTTTTTAGTTTATTTTGGGATAGCTCAGCGGTTACTTGATCGGATGCGACTTTCGGACAAAGGGGCTTTAGTGGTTTTAGGGGCTTTGCTTGTGGGGAGTTTTGTTGACCTTCCTTTAGCGAAGGGGAATATTCAAGCTTCTTTGAATGTAGGAGGAGGTTTAGTTCCTGTCGGTTTAGCAGGTTATCTTTTATATAAAGCTGGAACTACTAAAGAATGGGTAAGAGCACTTATAGCTACAGTAGTAACGGCCGGAGTTATTTATTTTTTAGGGAGTGTAATTATGCAAGGTGATCCACGGGATGAGATGACCTTGCTGGATCCTTTATATGTTTATCCACTGGTTGGTGGTTTGACTGCCTATCTTTTAGGGCGTTCTCGACGGGCTGCTTTTGTGGCTGCTACTTTAGGTGTTTTAAGCCAAGATTTAATCCATTTTTTTTGGTTACGGAGCACAGGAACATCCGGCACGGTGCATATAGGTGGTGCCGGTATTTTTGATTCGATAGTGCTTGCCGGTCTGGTAGCTGTTTTATTGGCCGAAATATTAGGAGAAACACGGGAGCGTCTCCAAGGTGGACCGGCAACAAGGGGACGTGACCCGGAACTGTTGCGACATTTAAATAGTGACCTTAAAATAGAGGGAAAGGCAGGAGAGGAAGAGAAAAAGGATGGTGAGGGCAATTGAGGAAGAATACTTTTAATCGCTTTGTTTTTGTTTTGGGAGTAATTTTTCTTTTAGTAGGTGGTTTTCTTTTTTATTATGAAAAGAACCCTCAGGTATATAACGCTTTTGCACAATCTGGGATAAAATTAAGCTTTTTAGATGCTTTAGGCAGTTGGGAAAGGGAAATGGATTGTGGCACTTATTTTTCTTTAGTTGATGAAACAGGTAAAGAATTAGACCAGATTAGTCGTTTTGTTTTTATTGGCGATGAATTTATTCTTGAAGATAATAGTCGTTATAAAGTAATTAAAATTGAACAACAACAAAATAAGGCTATTGCTCAGCTCGTAGGAAAAGAAGAATTAGTTTGGCGTGAAGAATGGTCAGAGGTGCCGGCCACAACAAAGATAGCAGAAAATCAGGGGAGAGTCGGTGTTTATATGACTCATACGGATGAGTCATATATTCCTACTGATGGAACGGCAAGTAAGCCTGGGAATGGCGGAATATTAAAAGTTGGCAATGTTTTTGCTAATAATTTAAAGGAGCAAGGCGTAAATGCTTTAATCAGTTTTAATAAACATGACCCTCATGATGCTAATGCTTATCATCGTTCGCGCAAAACAGCGGCTCAACTTTTAAAAAATAATCCTATTGCTTTGGTTGATGTGCATCGTGATGGCATACCGGACTCTAAGTTTTATAAAACTGAGGTTAAAGGGTTACCGGGAACTAAAATTAGACTTGTGGTCGGCAGACAGAATCCACACATGGAGGCTAATTTGGCTTTTGCTAAAAATTTAAAAGCATATTTTGATAAGACTTCACCGGGTTTGGTTAAAGGTATTTTTATGGGGAAGGGAAATTATAATCAAGATTTAGGACCTCGCGCTATTCTTATTGAGGTAGGTACACATACTAATAGTCGGACAGCAGCGGAACGTGGTGTAGAACATTTTGCCGAGGGAATACCTCGTGTTATTGGGGCTATAACGGGTCCCGAGGTAGCACCGGGAGTAAAAAAGGGTTTAGAAAGAACAGGAACGGGTAAATCTATTTTATGGCTTTTTATATTAGCGATTATCGGTGGTGGTTCTTTTCTTTTCCTGAGTACAGGTAGTTTACAAGGTTCTTGGGCGAAACTTTCTCAGCTGGGTAAAGAATTTGCTAATTATTTAGGACCCAAGAAAATTGAAGCAGAGTTTGAGAAAAAAAGTGAAGCAAAACAATGATAGATAATTTTCA
>DUTO01000018.1 GCA_012842035.1 Clostridia bacterium
CTTAAATAAAATCTGACCACTTTGAATCGGATAAAGCCCGGCAATAGCTTCACACAACTCTTTTTGTCCACTACCGGCAATACCGGCTACTCCTAAAATTTCCCCGCTTGCCAAGGTAAAACTTAAGTCCTTTAAAACTTGTACCTTTTCTTCATTGACACAAGTTAAATTTTTCACCTTCAGTAATGTTGCGCCAATAGTTGTTGCGACCCTTTTGATGGCTAAATCCACAGGATGACCGACCATTAATTCAGCTAATTCGCGCGTATTAGTATCTTTAGTTTCTAATGTTTTAATCTTTTCCCCTTTTCTTAAAACAGTAAGACGATCAGAAATAGTAAGAACTTCATTCATTTTATGGGTAATAAAAACAACGGCACAGCCGGCGTCTTTCATGCGCTTCATAATTTGAAACAGCTTTTCTATTTCTTGAGGGGTTAAAACTGCCGTCGGCTCATCTAAAATTAAAATATTGGCCCCCCGATACAGAACCTTCAAAATCTCTAAAGTCTGCTTTTCACCTACCGACATGTCATAAACCTTTTTCTTAAGCTCCACTCCTAACTGAAAGCGCTCCGAAAGTTCGGTGATTTTTTGGGTTAAAGCCTCGGAATGCAAAAAATGACTGCCTTTTTGCCCTAACATAATATTTTCTTGGGCAGTCATTACCTCGACCAATTTAAAATGCTGATGGATCATGCCGATCCCCTCATCAATAGCAACACGAGGCGAAGTGAGCTTGACCTCTTTCCCACGTATAAAAATAGAACCGCTGTCAGGAGTATAGATTCCTGACAGCACATTCACAAGGGTACTTTTCCCGGCACCATTTTCACCTAACAAAGCATGAATTTCCCCAAACTTAACCTGAAAATCTATGTCTTTATTCGCTTGCACTTTACCAAACGTTTTCGTAATGCCTTCCATCGAAATAAAATTCAATTGCTTATTCAACTGTACCGATGACTCCTTCTACTAGCCAGTTAAATTCATTACTGGTTAACTGTTGGTCAGTAAGCGTAACTCCTTCCGGCACTCTTAATTCTCCATTATTATCCTGCAAAGGCCCGGTAAAGACTTTATTCTTACCGGAAAGAATATCTGCTTTAGCCTTTTCTACAGCAGCCTCGGCACCTTCCGGAGCATTCTTGGTCAAAGGAGCTAAGTCTACAATACCATCCTCCAGACCACCCCAATAATTTTCAGACTTCCACGTGCCATCCATAATGGCTTTGACCTGTTCGACATAATAAGGGCCCCAATTCCAAACAGGTGAAGTCATATACGCCTTAGGAGCAACAGCTGCCATATCTGTATTATAACCAATCGACCATTTCTCAGCTTCTTCAGCCGCTTGTTGTGGCCCTGCCGTATCCTGATGCTGGGTAATAACGTCACAACCTTCTGCCAATAAAGCTTTAGCCGCTTCTTTTTCTCTAGCGGGGTCATACCAAGTCTTGGTCCATTTTACACTTACCGTCGCTTCCGGATTAACAGAACGAACCCCTAAAGTAAAAGCATTAATCCCTCTTAAAACTTCGGGAATACTGTGTGCCGCTACATAACCAATCTTGTTCGTTTCGGTTTTCAAACCGGCTACGATTCCAGAAAGATAACGGGGCTGGTACATACGACCAAAATAGGCTCCCATATTTTCATGTGTTTTAAACCCAGAGCAATGCAAAAAGATAACATCGGGATAATTTTTAGCTGCTTTTTCTACCCAGTCCATAAAACCAAAACTTGTCGCAAAAATAATATTACAGCCCTCATCAATCATGTCATAAATAACTTTTTCACATTCCGCCTCTTCAGGAACAGACTCTTTATAAATGGTAGGCACCTTAAGCTGTTCTTCTAAATATAAACGCCCTTCATTGTGCGAATAGGTCCAACCACCATCGCCAATAGGGCCTACATAAACAAAACCCACCTTGTAGTCGTCCTTAGTTTCCTTGCCGGATCCACAGCCCGTCAAAACAAGAGCCAGAGACATCACGATTGCTAAAAAAAGACACACTTTCCTTTTCATGCTTTTTCCTCCCCTTTAATTACCTTGCTTTATTTGAATATTATTTGGCCATCTTTAATTGCTTCTACGATGGCTAAAGATTCAATTTGAAGACCGGGTTTTTTAAGCCTCGTCCGCCCTTTCTGAAACCCCTTTTCGATAACAATTCCTACCCCTACTACTTCGGCTCCTGCTTGTTCAGCAATCTCCAACAAGCCGTTGACAGCCTGTCCATGAGCTAAAAAGTCATCAATAAGCAAAACTTTATCTTCAGAATGCAAATATTCTTTAGCTACCCTTACTTTATAGAATTTGTTCTTAGTAAAAGAATAAACGTCTGCTTGATAAGTATGTAGATCTAAATTTTCAGCTTCATGTTTTTTAGCAAAAACAACGGGAACCGAAAAATATTGAGCCGTAATACAAGCAATCGCAATTCCCGACGATTCAATAGTAAGAATTTTTGTTATTTTTTTATTCTTAAACCTCTGTTTAAACTCCTTGCCGATTTCCTGGAAAAGGTCTATATCCAACTGATGATTAAGAAAACTATCTACTTTGATGACCCTATTATCAATAATCTGCCCATATTGACAAATCTTTTCTTGGAGTATTTGCATGATAAGTCCCTTCCAGCAGGCATCTTATCGTTTCTGCCCAAAACGTTAATTTAATGATTTTATAATATCGTAAACTTCTTTAAAAATCAAGCTCGCCCTTTCTTTAACTCTAACTATTTTCTCCAGCGGAATATAATTTCTGCCGGCAAAGTTTTAAACAAGAGCACAGCTAGAAAAACAAACCCACCATAACCAATGAAAGGATAAATTGTCGTGATCATTTGGGGAAAAGACCAGTATAAAAACGGCAGAGTGGAAGCAAACAGCAAGGCAATGATAAAGACTTTAGGTAGGGGCAATAATTGTTCCCCACGTTTTAATAAACCAAAACCAATACTTAAAGCTGTTGTGAAAATAGCTACCCACAGCATAAAAGAATAAGCCCAACCCAAGCTAGGATGTATGCCATAAGCAAGAACAAGCAAGGGAATCGTCTGTTTTTTCACGTAAGAAAATTGCTTAAGTAAAGCAAAACTTATTAAACCGGCCATGAGGCCCAGAATGAGTCCCCCTAATAAAACCCCCTTTTCTCCTCCTTTTTTATCTAAATCCCCCAACGAAGCTAAAATAACCGAGCCTAAAATAAAGTTATAAGAAACATATAAACAAGTTGCTAACAACCAATTTTCGCCCACAAGATTAAGCTGCGCTATTGTAGCTACGGTCAATCCTCTGGGGCACAAACTTAAAACAGCAATCACTAAAGATAAGAGAATTAAACCGGGGATTAAAACTGTATTTAACCACAATACTCCTTCTTGCCCCCATAAAAGAACACTACCAACAACCAAAGCGGTGAGAAAAAAACCCCACCCGAAAGGGAAAGACCATAATTGATGAAAAAGACTTCCACCGGCTACGAACATTACGGCCAAACATAATAAAAGAAAAAGGCTGAGTAACCCTTCCACAAACAAAGCGATCCTTTTACCAAACAGAAAACCTAAGAGTTGCCCATAATTCTCTATCTTTTCACGAGTCACTACTCTAAACACTAAAAAACCGAAGATGCCAAAAAGAAAACCGGAAATAACAGCCCCCATTACTCCTTTTTTCCCGAATACAGTAAAAAACTTTAATAGCTCCTGCCCGGAAGCAAAACCTGCGCCCACAAGTGCCCCTATATAAGTAAAAGCCACCTGCCAAACAAGTAAGGTGTTTTTTTTATTCATCGCTTTTCCTCCAGTTAAATCCCTTTAAACTTAATTTATGTTGAAGAAAGCGAAATATCCGAATAAATTTCCACCTTTTGCATAAACTACTTTTTAGTGAACAGGAAGTGAGGAACGTTACTTTGGCCAATAAAATATTCCCTCTTTTTTCTGCACCACCCCAAAAAATCCCTACGCGTGTACATATGAACGAACCACTTGCTATTTATCATCTTTCTACTCATTTGCAAAACTTTTTAAAAACTACTCCGAAAAAAAAACAGCCCCTTATTCTTTGTATAGGGACTGATCGAGCGACCGGAGATAGTTTAGGTCCTTTGACCGGTTGGCAATTACAAACCTTACTTCGGGGAACAAAAGCTGAAGTGTTAGGAACAATTGATTCTCCTGTTCATGCCGGTAATTTGCAAGAAATTCATACTGCGTTGAGCCCTCAATTATCGCTCCATCCTTTAATCGCCATTGATGCCTGCTTAGGTCGTTTTTCCAATGTCGGAACTATTGTTTTCCAAAACAAGCCTCTTAAACCGGGGACCGCACTGAAAAAATCCCTTCCCGCAGTCGGCGATGTAGGCATCACGGGAGTTGTTAATATTGGTGGCTTAATGGAAAGGCAAGTTATCCAAAATACGCGCTTAAGTATCGTTTTAAAAATGTCCCGGATAATCGCTTATAGTATTTTTTTAGCCCTCAACGAGCACTGAGCCGGCATCAATTTAAAAAGAAAAAACTCGACTATTCAAGCCGAGTTTTTTGCTGTTTTAACCTACTGACTTTGCTCCTCTACAACATCTTTTTTAGTTAGGTGGGGTTGACCCGCATCCTTGGGGTCATGCATTTGACAATTTCCCTTAAACAGGGCTCCCTCTTCAACATTCAAATGCCCGACGAGCATATCACCAAAAAATGCTCCTGAAGGAGCTAAGTCCACCTTGCCCTCCGTCTGAATATCACCTCTAATGTATCCACCAATATAGACGTTTTCAGCTTCAATCGTAGCATCAATTGCCGCATTTTCGCCTACAACTAAATCACCCTTAACTTTTATTTCCCCTTTAAAATCTCCATCAAGACGAAGGGAACCGGAAGCATTAAGAATTCCTTCACAGGTTGTGCCCTTACCAATAATCGTATTCATTTTTCCCCAATTATTATCCGACACTTGCTTTTTTCTGCTAAACATTTTTTTCGCTCCTATCTTCACTTCTATTTAATTCACTTTAATATTTCCAGGGGATCGACCCACTCCCCATTTTTAGCTATCCCAAAATGAAGATGTGCTCCAGTACAACGCCCCGTACTACCCAAGCGAGCAATAATTTGTCCTTTTTCAACTTGGTCATTTTTTTCTACAAGTAAAGAAGAATTATGAGCATATAAACTAACATAACCAAAGCCATGTGAAATAAGCACCATATTTCCCCAGTTGCCTTTGCTTCCTGCAAAGGTTACCACACCCTTACCAGCAGCCCGTATAGGTGCACCATAAGGCCCATCAATATCTATACCTTCATGAAACTCCTCCTTACTGTGGTCGAAGGGGTTTTTACGCGAACCAAATTGCGAAGTAATATACCCACGGAAAGGCCAGGCCATAGGTCTTGCGTCCTGAGCTTCTACATCTAATTTAAGCTTTTCCATAGTCCTCGCCTGTGACGTTAAAAGAAAATCCACTTTAGCTAATTCGACCCTTAAATCTTCTAGTGCATCTTTTTCTGCAAGATCGGACAACTCCTTATGCTGTCCCGGGCATTGCACTACAGATGAAGTATTTTCAAGGCAAAAGTTTTTTTGGCAATGAGGACATCTCATTTGTCGCTCTGCTAAACCTATAGTTAATAAACTATAATTATTTAAGCCACGTGATGCCTGTAGGGCAATTAAGGCTTCTTCTTCTTCTTTAGACTTACTTAAACCTACTTTTTCCCTTACTTCACGATCAATTTGCATTAAACCCTCTAATTTATTTTGCATATCACCGGTCATATCTTTAAGTTCTTCGATTTCTACAGCTTGTACCGCATTAACCTGTTGCAATGCTTTGTTTTCTTTAGCCAGATAATGTAAAGAAAAATAACCACAAACAAAATAACCTACAGTTAACAAACAAATAACTCCTAGAATAACAGTAAATTTAACTAGCCAGAAAGGAAGACTAATGTTTTTCACTGCTTTCTCTTGACAATGAGGAATAACGATCATCGTCAAACTTGTTCTCTTGTTATCTTTTTTCCTTTTTTTCAATTGTCTCAATTTAGGACACAGCTTGTTTTTGAAATAATTAACAGAAACCATCAACTTTTAAACTCCTCTATCTTCTTAAAATAATCAAAAAGTAAAATATTTTCACACTAGGATTATATGCTTCGCTATCTTTTGCCTTAATCCTGCCTCCAATTAAAATTTTTCACTCCTTAATCCACAAAGCCTAAGGCTTTTCTAATCGCCTTTTCTTCTTCTACCGAAAGAGGATGTTTGGATTTCCCCTTATTGATATCTTTACAATAGGTTCGTGCATCATCACGACCAAAAATACTACTAACTACAATACCATTGTTTTCCTTGTCTAACAATGCTAAGGCATAACTTAATTCACCACCGGTATCATCAAAAGCGTTAAAACGAAGCAAGCCTACTTTCTGAATACATTTTTTGCTGACATCTTCTACAACCTCTAAACGTTCACGAAAAATATTCATTTCAAACAAAACTTGTTGCAGTTTCTTACCATTTTCTAAAATTCTCTCTTCTAAATTTTCCCCTTTGACCCCTCCAACCAATACCTTATACTTTTTGGTTGCCTGCCGCAAGCGAGCTATAGTAATCAAAAAAATTATCAGCAACACCAGAAAAGCTATCATTAAAGATAAAATGATTACGGGTGAATTTATTGCAATCCACTTCCCAAGCTCCTCCACATTCATAACCCCCTTATATATTCGGAATATTCTCTGTCTATTTGACAAATTCCTTCTTTTGAAAACAATTATGTCATTCACTATGATACCTGTTTTTAATAAAAAAAGAAACAGCTAATTTTTAAGTTTAAAAAAGAACTGCCTCTATTTAAATTAGAGACAGTTCTTCTCTATACTCATACTTAATTATTTTTCAGATGCCAAGGCCTGATATTTTGCTCTCGCTGTATAACTTGTATGCAGAAGATGATGTGACCTTTCACCTAAAGGTTTAACTAAAAATTCTTCATAAAGAGTTTTAACAGCAGGGTTTTCATGTGACTTCCGTAAAGGCATACCCGCCTCTTCTTCATAAATTGCTTGCGCCCGCAAAGCACGATAGTCTTCTTCTAAGGCCATCCTTGCCGATCCGCTCACCAGAGGTTGACCACCACCACCCACACAACCACCGGGGCAAGCCATAATTTCGACAAATAAATAGTCTGCCTCACCGGCTTTAACTTTATCTAAAACTTTTCTGGCATTAGCCAAACCATGAGCCACGGCAACTTTAACCGTTCCTAAAGGAGGTAAATCAACACTAGCCTCTTTAACTCCCTCTAGACCGCGCACAGCAACAAAGTCCAGCTCTTGCAAAGTCTTCCCGGTAACGACTTCATATACTGTTCTTAAAGCAGCTTCCATCACTCCCCCCGTTGCCCCAAATATCAAGCCAGCCCCGGTAGAGATACCCATCGGTTC
>DUTO01000226.1 GCA_012842035.1 Clostridia bacterium
AATCCTGTCAATTTAAAATTACATAATATTATCGGCTGGGAACATTCCCTTTTTCTTTAACTACCCCTTTACCGAGGGTTCCAGCTGATCGCCCTTGGTACCCCTTTACATTATTAGACCCACTTTCTCTTTGGGCAATATTTTCATATGTTTTCAGTGGCTTTCGTATTTCTATGAGCCCTAACCTCTGACAAATCTTTATAAATTGGCGCCCTTTATCACTTGATGTTTGGCGTTCAAGCTGCAATAATTTTTCTAATTTTTTCAAGGGTAAATGCCCCCTCTTCTCTCTAAACTCACAACGCAAATCCGCCTTCTGATGTAATTTATACCTTAAAAGAAAAAGTTCTTTATCTGAAAATATCTCTCGTAACTCCTTTTTATAAATATTTATTTGCCGTTCTATAACATCCTTTTCCGCGCCACACTGATTTCTATTCTGTAATACACCCTGCCCAGATTTATATGGAACAAGCCATTTATCTATACTTCTCAATAATTGACCCTTTACTTCTTCCTGCCTTATTTTTAAGCCTTTCTCCGCCTCGCCGCTATTCACTTCAGACCTGTTCTCTAATGACCTTTTTAATCTTTCCAACAATCCCATAAGATCACCTATTTTCAATAAACATATTATTTTAATTTAATGTATTATATTTATTTTACCACATATTGGTCGGCTAAACTACAACTTGGGTTAACAACAAAAGGAATATTGAAAACGAAAACATCTTAATTAAATTAATTTGTATATTGTTTTTCAAATACATGTTATACTATAACGCAGAATTAAATAATAAGGCGGTAGAATTACAATGAGTTCTTTATTAGATAGGGAGAATGAGAAAATAACAAACCTGGAAATTAGATTAGCTAAAAAAAACTATATGAAAGCATTAGGACAACAAGCAATTGCAGCAAGAAACTTACAAAATGCATCGCTTAAATATGATTTAGCAAGAGAGCTACTTGAAAAAATTAAAGAACAAAAAGAGCAGCTTAAGTCATTCGAACAAATTAAGGAACGCTATACAAAAGCATTAAAACAACACCCAATCAGGCCAGATGTTTTTGAAAAGGCATCAGCTGAATATGACTTGGCAATAGAACAAATCGAGAACTATGATAAAACAATGCAACAAATTAAAGAAAATAAGAATTTCTTAAAACATGCTAAAAAAGGTTATCAGAAAACATTAGAACAATTGACAATAGCATCAGATAATTTTACAGCGACAGCACTTCAATATTTCAACTCCATAGCGACACAGCAGACAATTAATGAAAAAGAAACAAGAAAATCATTACGTGACATTGACAATGAAATAAAAGCACTCCGTAGTAAAGAAAAAAACCGGGATGGTCAAAAGTCACACCCATCCATAAACCAGGAACCAATACGCTAGTTTACTTTTAAATATTTATCTAACCTAAAACCCGCCCTTTCAAAAAGGCGGGTTTTAGGTTAGTCTGCAACTATTGTTTTTGCTCTATTTCTACCTGTAATTCTTTTTTAAACGTCTCAAAATCAACCGTACCTTGGTCACCCTCTTTTCTGGTACGCAAAGCAACTGTGCCTTCTTCCATCTCCCTATCTCCTACAACAAGCATATAAGGAACCTTCTCCAACTGGGCTTCTCTGATTTTATACCCTATTTTTTCACTACGCTCATCTACCTCAACACGAACCCCTTCCTGAAAAAGGTCATCAGCCAGTTTCTGAGCATAAGTGTGTTGTCTTTCTGTAATCGGCAGCAACTTAACCTGCACCGGTGCCAACCAAGTAGGAAACGCCCCAGCATAGTGCTCTGTCAAAATCCCGATAAAACGCTCCATACTACCAAAAACAACACGATGAATCATGACAGGACGGTGCTTCTGCCCATCTTCCCCTATATAAGTAAGATTAAACTTCTCCGGCATCTGAAAATCTAATTGAATCGTCCCACACTGCCATGTCCGGCCAAGAGAATCCCGCAAATGAAAGTCTATCTTCGGTCCGTAAAAAGCTCCATCACCAGGATTTATTTTATAATCCATACCCTTTTCTTGCAAAGCTTTTTCTAAAGCAGTAGTTGCCCTCTCCCATTCCTCAACAGAGCCCATCGCCTTTTCCGGCTTAGTCGAAAGCTCCACATGATACTCAAAACCAAATAACTTATAAACTGAATCAACTAAAGCAATAACACCTTTAATCTCTTCGGTAATCTGCTCCGGTAACATAAAAATATGAGCATCATCTTGAGTAA
>DUTO01000227.1 GCA_012842035.1 Clostridia bacterium
ATACAATGAAGAAAAAACAGTTATTGATTTGTTAAATAATTTATGATTCTACTGCAAAAACAGTAAATAAACCTCCTAACTAGCCTAACCAGTGGTAAATTAAGGGATATTGCTCCTTGAAAAATTATATTTAGCTATAAATGAGTTAATATCTACTTAATATGGTGGTATTACCACCTCTTTTTATCGTTTTCTTTGCTAAATGGTGATAGGTATCCCTTGGTTTAGTTTAAGTGGCTTTTTAGCTTTCTCACGGATATCTCCATTGAAGAATCTAGTAAGCTGACGGAAGTTATGAGCAATTATCTTTGCTCCTACTGCTAGATTGCTTTTTACGATACCTCTTACATTAAGCTTACCTAAACCTTGAGCCCTTTTTAAACTTGAATTTGTTCCTTCAATAGCAGCTCGTTTGCTTGTAGCTTTTTGACGTTTTTCCTTATCTGCAAATTTCAAACGAGCCTCTTCGGTAAGTAAAGTTTTTTGGCTTACCCGGATAACAGTACTTTTTTTCTGGAATTTGACTCTACAATTTTCTTTTAAGGGGCATTTTTCACAGATATTTCGGTTGAAGTGAGCACTTAAAATTTTATTTTTTTTCTTAAATGCTGTTCGAATTGGTTCTTGGTCTGCCGGACAGCGGAGAATCTTTTCTTTGTTTTCAATCTCAAAAGCATTGTAAGGAAATTTGTTATTGGATTTTTTACGACCGGTCATATCTGTGTAGTGAATTTCGATTCCTTGAGTTTTTGATTTTTCCACAATTTCAGAACTATAATAAGCACCATCAGTATAAAGGTCTTTAACTCCTTTATTTTTAAGTTCCGGGAGAACCTTTTTTAATAATTCAACATCACTGGTTGTATTAGGAGCAAGGTTATAATGTGTTACCATTTGAACCGGATTTTCATCACCACAGGTTTCGGTTAGATTTAAAACATAACCTACATGCTTTTTGCCATTTTTTTTGCGGTAAGTTGCATCCGTGTCATAGGCAGATTGCAAAGACTTAGGAGATATATCTTTATTATTTTTAGCTATCCAACGATTTTGTTCTTTATTGAATGTTGCTTGTTCTGTCAGGAAACGTTCGGTAAGCTTTATTGCGGGATTTGCTTTTAGTTCAGGATAATTTTGAACTAATTGCAGAATTTCTGCACAGTGTTCAATCAGGTTTTGAATCCGAGATGAAGAGTCTTTTCCCTTAAGTTTATAAAGAAACTGTGTTTTATAATCCGATTTAAGAAAGAGTTTTAGAGTATCATTTAAAAGCTTTTCAGGAAGGGCTTTTATTCCATTTACTAAGACATCATAAGCTAAGGAAAGGCGCCCCGCTAATTTAATATTAAACATAATTTGAGTAGAGTCCATGCGAGCTTCAAGAGTATTAAGCTTCGCAACTTCGATAAAGTGTTCTGTAAGTTTTTCAAATTGGGCAAAAATAAGATCCGCCTCTTCCGGATGCTCGAGGGAATAATTATAAAGTCTAGCTCTAAATTCATATAAAGTTCGAGGTGCAAAATAGCGTTCCCCTAAAGTGCGAAGCCCTAGGGCATAAGAAACTTGAAGGTTATAAGCATATTCATCAAAAAGCACTTCATCTGTATATCCTCGAATTTCTTTAATTAAATCAAGACCCATAAGAATATTTACTGGAAAATTAGGACGTCCATTATCATTGCAGTACAAAGGAGCAAACAAATTCTCATCAATTTTGCAAAAAATGTGTTCATAAAAGAATGCAGCCCAAGATTTTTTAAGTTTTTCAACAAGTCTTGAATCCATGGTATAAAGATTATTAAACAAATCTTCTTGCAAATGGTCTTTATTTTCTCGAAACATCTGTTAATACCCCCAATATTAAAATTATCTCTCTTAATCAGCTAATTTCTAACTCATACTTTATAATTCAACATTGAGAGATAAAAATCCTTCTGAAATAAGGATTTTTAGGGGGTTTTTGCAGTAGAATCATAATATATATATTGATTTTAGAATATTTAATAAGATCTATACATAAAGGAGATTAAAAAATGGAGATTGTAGTTACCGCTACCGGTATAAAAGTTATTTGTCATGCTGCTGTTGTAAGTTTGGCGGCCTCTGGTACAATTATTGGAACTGTTCTGTTACATAAAACTTTACAGAAATTAAGGGCAAGGCGTGCCTTTAATATGCCTGAGAACTTGAAAAGGATAGACAACTAACACTCGATGAAATTACGAAAAATGCCAAAACACAAAGAGATAACAAGTTGGGAGAAATAGCAAAAATCGAGAGAAGGCTACCCCTACAGCAAAATAAGATACGCTGATTTTATCCAAGATAGTTTTTATCACCTTATTTAATTTCACCATATATAAATATAAACCCCTGTCACTTTGATTTTGGCAGGGGTTTATATTTTTCTTTTTAATAACCAAAAGGCTGCAAAGCCCTTTGCAAAATTCCATGTACATAAGCAATTAAAACACCATAATTAACAATCGGCACACCGGCATCTTGAACTTCGCCAATTCGATAGAACATCGCCTTACGATTAAGCATACATCCGGCGCAATGAATTATTAAAGCATAATCTTGCAAATCATCAGGAAAAGAATAGCCACTGCTATATTCAAAAACCAACTTTTTCCCTGTTTTCTGCCGCAACCAGTGCGGAATTTTTACCGTGCCGATATCATCAGCTTGACGATGATGCGTACAAGCCTCAGCAATCAAAATCTTATCCTCGTCTTGCAGCTTTTCGATAGCTTGTGCACCTTGAACTAATTCCTTTAAATCTCCTTTCTGCCGTGCAAAAAGAATAGAAAATGAAGTTAACCATACATCTTGCGGTGTTTCTTCAGCCACTTCGTGAAAAACTTGCGAATCAGTAACCACTAAACGTGGCTTTTTTTGCAAATTGTCTAAAATTACTTTTAATTGTGTTGGCTGTGTTACTACACCCACCGCATTGTTATCTAAAAGGTCACGCAAAGTTTGCTGTTGAGGCAAAATCAATCTGCCTTTAGGAGCAGACTCATCGAGAGGAATAACTAAAACAACAATATCGCCCGGCTTAATTAAATCACCGACAATTTGTAATTCAACTTCATCTTCGGGGACAATCCTAATTAAAGCTTCTTTTAATTCTTTGAGTCCTTTACCTGTACTCGTACTAACCCCCAGTAGCTTTACCCCTAATTTTTGAGTATATTCTACCAGTTTTTTTTCAGCTTTAGTAATAAGGTCAATTTTATTGACCACAGCTACAAAAGGTGTTTTTTTCTCATGCAACCAACCTAAAACTTGATGTTCAAAATCAGTTATCCCCACCGTAGCATCACAAACTAAGATAGCAATATCTGTTTTATTTAATACCTCTAAAGTCTTTCTCTTTCTAAGAGCACCCAACTCACTTTGATCATCTAATCCTGCTGTATCAATAAACACAATCGGACCTAAAGGAGCCAACTCCATTGCTTTATAGACAGGGTCTGTTGTCGTGCCTTTAACTTTAGAAACTAAAGAAATTTCCTGACCTGTCAAAGCATTAATCAAACTAGACTTTCCGGCATTGGTAATTCCAAATAAAGCAATATGAAGGCGATTGGCACGAGGTGTTGCCTGCAAACTATTCATCATTTAACTCCTTCAAATAATGCTCGCGGCTTAAGACAATAATGTTGACTTAGTGAGACAGTTCTCTTACAGCTTCATCTTCTTCCGTTTTCTCTTTTTCCTTCTTTTCTACCTGTTCATCATTTACATGAATCGCCTTATCACAATTAGGACAAATGATTTCTAATACATCTTCATCTTCCAAAATACTTGGTTCTAAATCAAGCACTTCTAAGCAATGAGGGCAAGCTAATTCTATCTCTTCTTTTTCCCCTTCATCTTCTTCCTCATCATCTTCTTCCTCATCAAAAACAAATTCTCCCTCTTCACCAAAAATAACATCTTCAAGGTCAGCTAAGTCTTCATCCATCATCTCTAAATATTCAGCAATCTCTAACTGATTAAGTACAACCTCCTCAATTACCTCCACCATTTTATCAAGTGAATCAATTATAACCTCAAATAACTTTCCTTCTTTACTGTCCTTATCCAAAGCAAAACCTTCAGCAAGACCTTTTAAATATCCCACCCTTTTCTTTAAACTATCCATTTTTTAACCTCCTTTTTCTTTATTATTAATATTGTGCTTTCTTTTAGGCACGACTAACATATTCACCGGTACGTGTATCAATAATAAGCAAATCATCTTGATTAACAAAAAATGGCACTTGAACATTAAGCCCAGTTTCTAATATGGCAGACTTACTTCCTCCCGAAGCTGTATCACCTTTAATACCCGGTTCTGTTTCTGTTACTTTTAATTCTACCTGTGTAGGAAGGTCTACTCCAATAACGCTACCTTGATAAAAAAGTATTCCTGTAGTCATGTTTTCTTTTAAATACTTAGGAGCATCTTCTAAATCCTTTTCCAAAATAGTTACTTGCTCATATGTTTCAGTATCCATAAAAACCCAACTGTCTCCATCTTTATATAAATACTGCATTTCTTTTCGATCGATATGTGCTTTGGGAAATTTTTCTCCGGGACGAAAAGTCTTTTCCACAACTGCCCCCGTTTTTAAGCTGCGCAATTTACAACGCACAAAAGCTGCTCCTTTTCCCGGTTTAACATGTTGAAATTCTACAATTTGCACTACATCTCCCTCTAATTCAAAAGTTAAACCTGTCCGAAAATCTGTTGTTGAAATCATTTTCTGCCTCCCCTATCTAAAAAAATAATTTTATACTTTAAACACCTGTGGTGATTTTGTTAATCTTTCACAACCACCCGGCGTAATCACTACCATATCCTCAATACGAATGCCACCCCATCCCGAAATATAAATACCCGGTTCTACGGTTAACACCATTCCCGGCTCCAAAATAGTTGCATCGCGTGGTGATAAACTAGGACTTTCATGTATTTCCAAACCTACTCCATGTCCTAAACTATGACCAAAATTTTTGCCATATCCGGCTTCGGCAATGATATTGCGAGCAAGGGCATCAGCCTCACAAGCCCGCATTCCGGGCTGAATTTCTTGTAAAACTGCTTCTTGAGCTTTTAAAACAAGTTTATATCTTTCTTCTTGCAAAGCATCAGGTTCCCCTAAAACTATGGTCCGTGTTAAATCAGAATGATAGCCCTGATACACAGTACCAAAATCCATCAACACAAGGTCACCGGTTTGAACAACGCGCGAAGAAGCCACTCCATGAGGAAGTGCCGCCCGGTTTTTAGAAGCAACAATAGTTTCAAAAGCCATTTTTGTTCCTCCTAAGCGGCGCATAAAAAACTCCAACTCTAACGCAATTTCTTTTTCTGTTAAGCCGGGGTGGATAAATTCTAAGATATGAAGAAAAGCTTTATCACTGATTTCTATAGCTTTTTTTAATAATTTAAGTTCCTCGATACTTTTTATCTTTCTTAATGCCACACAAGGGTCTGATAAAGGAAACAAAGCGACATCAACAAGGTTCTTTTTTAATTTTTCATAAGTAGCTAAAGTTATTTCAGCTTGGTCTATACCTACTTTTTTTAACCCATACTGTTGAAAAAGTTCTCCTAAAGTTTGAAAAAGTGTTTCTTTCCAAAGGACAAGGTCATACCCTTTGGCTTGTTCTGTTGCCTGCTCCTGATAGCGAAAATCTGTAATTAAAAAATTTTTTTCCAAGGAATTAGTAATTACTAAACAGCCACTGGTTCCTGTAAAACCACTTAAATAAAAACAATGTTCAGGCTTGGAAATCAAAAATGCATCTACTTCTTTTTCCTGTAGCCATTTTTTAACCTGAGTAAGCTTAGGCAATAGTATTTCCCCCTTGTAGATAATGAAATACAGCATCTAAAGCTAAACGATAACCGAAAACTCCTAGTCCCATAATTTGCCCCTGAACTACATCAGCCAATAAAGAATGTTGCCGAAAAGCTTCACGTTGCGCAAGATTGCTAATGTGAACCTCTATTGCCGGTATCTTTGTCGCTAAAAGAGCATCCCTAATAGCAATACTAGTGTGTGTATACGCTGCAACATTAATAATCAAATAATCATAACCGGTCGCTTCTTGAATCTTCTCCACCAAAGCCCCTTCATGATTAGACTGAAAAATTTTTACGTCTAACCCTAATTTTTGACCATAGCTAATTAACTGCTCATTCAATTCCTCAAAAGTAAGCTTCCCATAGATTAATGGTTCTCTACTTCCTAACAAATTAAGATTAGGTCCATGAATTATACAAACCTTAAACATTCTTAAACACCTACTCTAAGCTAAAAACTTCCACTTTATTTTATCATACCTGCAGTAAATTCTCTAACCTTTTCTACTATTTCCCACTAATCGTTAGCCCTTGAATTCTTACCGTTGGAGCTCCTTGCCCGACATAAAAAGTTAAATCATCAGCTACCGCATCTATTCCCATTAATAAATCTTGCAAATTACCGGCAAGCGCTACCCCTTTAATGGGACTTGTTAACTCACCGTTTTCTATCAGTAAGCCCGCAGCACCCAAAGAAAAGTCACCGGAAATCGAGTTTGCTGTATGTAACCCCATCACTTCAGTAACGTATAACGTCAAGAACTTTTAGGGGAAATC
>DUTO01000019.1 GCA_012842035.1 Clostridia bacterium
AGACACCATAGTCACCGGCCTCTTCTGCGGTGATTTCTCCCGGTAAGTGCAGACGTAAAAATTTCCCCCATACATTATTATCTCGTCCTTGTCCCTCTACGCTTTCTAAGAAAAACAAAGCAAAGCCTTGTACTTTAACAATTTCCTTTCCACAAAGTTGTACCACGGGAACCATAAGCAAACGAGGACAACTGCGGACAAAACTTTCACCGGTACAAGTGGGAGTGTGTTGACATTGCGCTAAGCGATATTCAATGCCACGTGTAGTTGGTCCCGACATATTGCCGCTTTCTATTTCCAAAAGGTCACCAACTTTCAACTCCGCCTGATAACCAAATTTTAAATTATTTTCATATGCTCTAGCCCCTTGACCACCTAAAGATAAAGCACCAAACCAACCGGAATGTTTTGCTCCACCCGGCCGTTCTCCTACCCCGGACTTTAAAATATATGCTTCATTATAAATAAGCTCTTGACTTTCAATACAAAAGGGAACCGCTCCCACCACCGCAGAAAGGTTCTCCACTTTAGCTCCGGCACTCTGCCCCACATTTGTTGAAGAAAACCCTAAAACTCGCGCAAAGAAATAGTCGACCGTTTTTCTGGCTTGCACATTGATGCCCCGCTGATCAGTAGTAATCTGAATGTTTACATCTTCCGGAGCTACACCATTTTTTAATGCAAAACTTGCGGCCAATTGATAAGCCAAATCAGGGTCAGCAGGAAGAGCCTGAATACCGGCCAAAGCTGCCGCATCCACTGCATTAGAAACTTTAAGCTTATGAAGATAAACCATACCCACATCAACTACTAAAGCGGTAACCCCAAGCAAAGCAGTAAGGGCTAAGGCCATCATCACGGCAACTGCTCCTTTTTTTTCACATAATCTTTGTCTAATTCTAGAGAAGAGCATCCCACCCCAACTCCTTTCGCTCTTATTCCACCCTCATCACCGAAGTCCCGACCACAGTAAGTGGGTTCCCTGTAAGCTCCGGAATCAAAGGCAAATATAAAGTCACGGCATAACTAACTTTGACTTCAATATCGCCTCCTTTAATCGGTCCTGTTCTTTCTATTTCTATCGCTAATTTCGTAGGATCCTCAGGGTCATAAAGTACCGCAGCAGATTTGGTTTGTATGCTGGTCACAATTTCACTATCTGTAGCTCCTACCGCCCCATATCGCGCCCCCTCTCTAGCACCATGAGTTACGATGAGGCTAGCACTCATCACCCGGCCAAACTCAATAATCCCAAAGAGTAAAAGCAAAAGAAGAGGAAGAAGCAAAGCCATTTCTACCAAAGCCTGCCCTTTCCCCTGTCCCCTAATTCTTCTTAACATAGCCACTCACCTGCCAGACAAACTATTGTCCCTAAGACAATAGCTAAACCATAAGGCAACGCCTCTACATCATCATTCTCTAAATTACCCAAATTGCAAATCCGAAAACAGGAAAAAAGAAAAACTTGTAACGCACTTCCCAGATTACGCAACGTCTTTTTTAATCTTTTTTTCTTTAATAAAAAGAGAAAAGCAAAAACACCACCTAAAAGAGCCGCTCCCAGAAAAGCTTTAAAGACAAAAAAAACCCCTTTAAAAGAACCAACTACCCCTAAAAGCTTTACATCACCCGCACCTAATCCTCCCAGTGCAAAAGGGATAAAAAGAAGGGCTAGCCCTACTAAAGTACCTTTCCCCCAAAAAAGTGCTCCCGCAACTCCCTGTAATAATAGGTGCATTATTAAAGCAACTAACATTGCCGGCAAAACAACGACATTCAAGATTTTCCGTTCCTGCAAATCTGTATAACAACAAATGAAGAGGACAACTAATAAGAGCAAATCCAATAACCCAATAGAAGATAACCTCCCTATCGCTCTCATCAGACTCCCCCCTTTTTTGACTAAATAAAATTCATAAACTTGACTTACGTTGAATCTTCTCTGCAAGAAATGCTTCTAAAGGGCAAATAAGCCCTACTTAAATTTAAGTAGGGCTCAGCCTCCCTGCAGTAATTTATGTCTTGCTTAGCTTCCTTCTCCGCTTAAATTATTTTATAATTTTGATTTTGATATATCATTCTGACTTTATTATACAATATTAGATAAAAAAACGCATCAACTTTTGCATTTATAATAGTCTTCTACTTTTCTTCTTATTATAATATTCGTCCAAAAACACAAATTTCCTGCAAAAAGTGAAAAATTCTGTCAAAACATTGTGCCGTTTAACCTTCCCTTTTTTCTACCTCTACTGTTTGAGCCTAAGTACTGCCGGAGGATGACTTATTTCCATGGTTCGCATAAAGCAAAGTATTTACCTAAAGGACTCCATTAAAGTCCTTGTTCAAAAGAACGAACTGAACCGATGTGGTGAGGGCGTCTACCCCAAGTGGGGATGGGGGTCCCCACATGGTCATGCATAGCCCGAACCCGAGGTGAAGTAAGTTCGATTCCTTTTAGCTTTAGGAGTCCGTAGGTAATACTTTGCTAATGCATAACCTAATCGAGCTCTAGGACGTTCTGATTGTAGCTACGAAAATCAGAGGCAGTACCTAGCTAAAACAACTGTATTGAGCACCGAAACGGGAAACGCTCCGCTCCCCACTCCAGAAGAAAAGATGCTGTACCGTTTAACGTTTCTTTGCGGAGTTTCAGCTAAACAGACTTATGAAGACGAGGTTGAGAAAGCAAAGGTACTGACAGGACGTCAGTACCATACCTGAATCAGGACAAGGATGGACTGTTGAGGGTGGTTTGCTTTCTCCCGAGTCAAGTGCTAGTCTGTTCTGTACGAAGCACGAAACGGGAAACGGTACAGCATCTTTTCGATTTTACAAAGGATACACCTTCGCCCCCATTTCAGCTTCATTTTCTTGAGCCAAATTAAAGTCTACCTTACATTTAGCCGCATACTGCTCTTTCTTATGCTATTTTCCCTCAGGTCGCGAAAAAGTTTTTGGAAGAGCAGTATGCGGCTAAATGTAAGGTAGACTTTAATTTGGCTCAAGAAAATGAAGCTGA
>DUTO01000228.1 GCA_012842035.1 Clostridia bacterium
ACCTCTTGCTTAAGTCTTCCAGCCCTGGTCAAGCGTAAATCATATGTTATAATATAATTTACGCTAAACATTTTCATTATTGCAAACTATCTTGAAATGTTAGTTGTAAGGTGTAGGAAAAAGTAGTAGGATAGAAGTAATTGAAAAAACTGGAGGTGTTTTATTTAAATGAAAGGTTTTGCAATGTTAGGTATTGGTAAGGCAGGCTGGATTGAAAAAGAAGACCCTGTGGCCGGTCCTTTTGATGCCATCTGTCGTCCCTTGGCTTTATCTCCTTGTACATCAGATATTCACACTGTATTTGAAGGGGCTTTAGGCGAACGTACTGATATGATTTTAGGTCATGAAGCAGTAGGTGAAGTGGTTGAAATAGGAAGTGAAGTTAAAGACTTTAAGCCCGGTGATCGTGTTGTCGTACCGGCAATCACACCTGATTGGCGTTCCTTGGAAGCTCAAGCCGGTTTTGCCCAGCATTCGGGTGGCATGTTAGCCGGTTGGAAGTATTCTAACTTTAAAGATGGTTCCATGGCTGAATTATTTCATGTTAATGATGCGGATATGAACTTAGCCTTATTACCGGAGGGCATGTCTTTAGAATCAGCAGTCATGCTTACTGATATGGTAACTACTGGTTTCCATGGTGCGGAAAATGCTAATATTCAATTCGGCGATACTGTAGTGGTGGTAGGTATTGGTCCTGTAGGTTTAATGGCTGTAGCCGGTGCGAAGTTACGGGGTGCCGGAAGAATTTTTGCCGTAGGTAGCAGACCTTTATGTGTAGAAGCAGCTAAATTCTATGGAGCTACCGATATTATTAACTATCGTGATGGGGACATCGTAGAACAAATTTCCGAATTAATGGGTGGTAAAGGTGTAGATGCAGTGATTATTGCTGGAGGAAATCCTGAAGTAGTTGCTCAAGCCGTTAAAATGACTAAACCGGGTGGACATATCTCCAATGTTAATTATCATGGTCAGGGAGAAACATTACCTATTCCTCGGGTAGAGTGGGGTAGTGGTATGGCTCATAAAAATATTCAAGGTGGGTTAACCCCTGGTGGTCGGTTAAGAATGGAAAAGTTAGTTAGTTTAGTAGAACATAATCGTTTAGACCCCAGTAAATTAGTTACCCATGTCTTTAATGGCTTACAGTATGCAGAAAAGGCGTTATTGTTAATGAAGGATAAGCCGAAAGATTTAATTAAGCCGGTAGTATTGGTAGAGTAGAATAAGAGGGGAAATAAAAAAAGCTTCGTTTAAACTTTAAGTTTAGACGAAGCTTTTTATATAAAGTCCTACTTAAGTTAATTTTTAAGTAGGACTTTAAAACTTTTTGGTTACTTTTATCGTCTAATAAGTAAAGGGAATGATAAAGGTGTACACCAAAAAAAGGAAGGAGAAATTCGTACGAATGAGGAGCAGTAGTTTAGAACAAGAGCTGGAAAATTTTGTAATACAAGAGCAAGAAAAATATTATAGGCTAGCTTATAGTTATGTGAAAAATGCTGACGATGCTTTGGACATTGTCCAAGAATCTATCTATAAAGCAGTTGCCTCAATAGATTCTTTAAAAAACCCCGGTTATATCAAAACGTGGTTTTACAGGATTGTAGTTAATACAGCTTTGGATTTTTTACGCCAAAGCAAAAAAGTAGTTATTGTTGAGGAAGAGGTTTTGTCTGGCTTTTCTGAAAGTAAAGTTGATACTTATGCTGACTTAGATTTACAAAGGGCCATGGAAAAGTTGCCTTTGAGTTATCGCAGTATCATTGTCTTAAGGTTCTTTGAGGATTTAAAAATAGAGGAGGTTGCTGAAGTTCTAGATGTAAATGTGAATACAGTAAAAACTAGGTTATATAAAGCCTTGGAAAAGTTGCGGTTGGAAATAAAAAATCAAAATGAGGGGGATTAAGTTGATGAAAGGTCAAAATTTAGAACAATTAAAAAAGGAATATATGGAGACACCTATTCCTGCCGAATTGGATTTTGTAGTAAAAAAGTCTTTACAGGAAAGTAGAAAAAAGATGTTGCGAAAAAATAAGTTTAGAAAAATACGTACTGCAGCTATTTCTGTAGTAGCTGCTGCAGCTGTTTTCGTGGTGGGTATTAATAGTAGCCCCGTATTTGCCAAAACTTTGGCCGATGTACCTTTTGTGGGAAGTATAGTTAAGGTTTTAACTTTCAGAGAGTACACAATTGATGAAGAGACGTTTGATGCGAAGATTATAGTTCCAGCTATAGATGGCTTGCAAAATAAAAATTTAGAAAATAGTTTAAATGAAAAATATCTGGCTGAAAATGAAAGACTGTATGAAGAATTTATGGCAGAGATAAAAGATTTAAAGGAAAAAGGGGGAGGGCATTTAGGTGTAGATAGTGGCTATGTTGTCAAAACTGATAATGAGAGAATACTTTCCGTGGGTCGTTATGTTGTCAATACTGCCGCTTCCTCGTCAACAGTATTTAAGTATGACACACTGGATAAGCAAGATGAAGTTTTAATCACTTTGCCCAGTTTGTTTAAAGATGAGCGTTATGTTGAAGTTATCAGTGAAAATATCAAGGAGCAGATGAGGGCACAACACCAAGCCGATGAAAATAAGATTTATTGGGTAAAGGGTGTGGAAGATGAAGGCTTTGTGGACTTGTTTGAAAAAATAGATAAAGAACAAAGTTTCTATATCAATCCGGATGACAAATTAGTTATTTCTTTTGACAAGTATGAAGTTGCTCCCGGTTATATGGGGGTTGTAGAATTTGTTATTCCCACAGAGGTGATTGCTGATATTTTAGTTAGTGCTGAGTATATAAAATAGATAAATTAAAGGTCCTGCTTAAGCCAGAGTTTAAGCAGGACCTTTAATATTTTAAAGCAAATTTAACGCATGTTTTTTTGGGTATAATAGGCAATACCAAGAGCACCGGGGCCAACATGAAGCCCAATTACAGGCCCTATATCGAGAATTTGGATTTCACTATGTAGCTTTTCTTTAATCTTATTTGCTAAAGCAATGGCTTCCGGTAGGCAATTAATATGGTGAACGATGACTTCCCCTAAGCCATAGCGATTAATATCTTCCAACATTGTTTCAATCATAGTGTTTAGAGCATTTTTCTTGGTGCGAATTTTTTTTAAGATTGTTGTTTTGCCATTGGCTACTGTTAAAATAGGAATTATTTTGAGGATATTGCCTAATAATGCACTGGCTTCTCCTATTCTGCCCCCTTTTTTCAAATATTCCAGATTATCGGGAATAAAGAGGAATCTACTTCTTTTAATATTGTTTTCAGCTTCTGTTTTTACTTCACTTAAAGTTTGCCCTTTTAAAGTAGCTTTCGCTGCTTGAATGGCAGCAAAGCCTAATTGCATACAATTAGAACGGGAATCAATTATTTCTATTGGGGCATTTTTATTTTCCTCGAGAATTTTCTTTTTTACGGACTGGGCAGTAGCATAGGTACCACTCATATCTGAAGATATAAAGACACCCAGTAGACTTTTACCTTGTTTAAGAATGCGATTCATGGTTTCATACATTTCTCCAATACCGGGTTGGGATGATTTGGGGATACCTTTTTCCTCCATTAACTTATAAAAGGTTGCATTATTTATATCAGTTTCTTTAAATGTTAAATCTTTAAAAGAGACATTTAAAGAAATGGTTTCTATTTTCAACTCTTTTTTAGTGTCTTCCGCGATGTAACTTGTGCTATCTGTTAGAACTTGAACGGTCATAAAATTTGCTCCTTGTTTTTATTATTTTGTTGCCGGAAAATCAGATAAGTGCTTATTACGTTAATTTATCATTTTTAGCAAAAACCCTTTATTTTTTAATTATTATATACCAAATATCGATTGAAATTATTAAGTAAAACTTATAATATAAATGTAAGGAATATATAAGGGGGTAAGTGGAAATGCATAGCGTAAAGGTATCTAGTAAAAATCAAGTTACTTTACCCATAGAAATTTGTCGTAAGCTAAATGTAAAAAAAGGAAGTAGATTGTTTATGGAAATAAAAGATAGTAAAATCATTATCACTCTTGAACCAGAGAATTATACTGAGCATTATTATAGCATGGCTAAAGGAACATATGGTAAAACTGTTGAAGAAATTGATGCTTATGTTCAGGAAGAGAGGGAAGTGTGGGATTGAAATTTCTTACTGAAGAATTACGGAAAAAGAAAAAAATAATGATAGACACGAATGTAGTTATATATTTTTTAGAGGGCAATGAGGTATTGGGGAGTTTTTCAAAGGAAGTATTCTCTATTATTGAAAAGGGTGTAGTAGAGGGATTTATATCGGTTATTACGGTAGCGGAAGTTTTAGTTAAACCAATGAAAACGAGTAATAATTTATTGGTTAATCAAATAATGAATTTTTTGGATACTTTCCCTAATTTACATGTAGTTGATATTGAGAAGTCAATAGCTATAGAAGCTGCTAAGATAAGGGGAAAAACAGGCTTAAAAATGCCGGATGCTTTAATAATATCTTCGGCTAAGGCTTTAGGGTGTGCTATTGTAGGGGCAGATAATCAATGGAGTAATAAAGATTTCGATGTAGAGTTTTATAATATTAATAGATTATAGAAGATGATAATATTTAAAGGAAAGTGGGGGTAGTTATGGAAACTTTTGATTCAACTAAAAGAAGTTTATTTGAATGATTTCGTCACGCATTCTTGTGACTTCGGTCGTGAGTAAGTGACGAATATGTCGGAATAAAAATCTATGCCTAAAAATAATAAAGTATATGCCTTTGATTTAGGGTTAAAAGATTTTCAACACCAATTATTTTCCAGGATAATCAATGAAAATCAAATTATTATCGGTGAAGATTTGGGTGTGAAAAATATGATTAAAAATCAGAATCTTGCTAAAAGAATAAGTGATGTAGCTTGGAGTGAGTTTTGTAGACAACTGGCTTATAAATCTCAATGGTATGGTCGTACTTATCATCAAGTAGATAGATGGTTTGCTTCTTCCCAAACTTGTTCAGAATGTGGAGCAATTAATAAAGAAGTAAAATTAATATAGGGTAGGAACTATCCGAATTTACGCCTGTGGAGTTAGTAGGTTACGAGGACGATTAAGCAGGAAAATCTAATCGTGAGATTAGAAGCATGTGACTTTAGTCATGTGAGGTTCACCACACGACTTGCTGATTACGAATCAGAATATTTCGTTTTTATGCGTTTTAGTCTATTGCAATAAGCGTAGCAATATCAAGTGTTTATATTAAACTAAAAGTACCCCAAATAATAATTGAAAAGTACCCCACATTAAAATAT
>DUTO01000229.1 GCA_012842035.1 Clostridia bacterium
ACCTTTTTCCGCTAAAAAAGAACGAAAAGCTTGATCACCAAAAAGCGCTTTTACTGTATTTTGACAATCATCGAAATTGCCCCGCACGCCTACGACATAAGTATTTTCCCCTTCTGTCGTGATCATCTGTCTTTCTTGAATGGCACTAACGCCCTGATAAGGATAAAAACAGACAATTTTCAAACTGGGAACATCTTTAAAACCTTCCAAAGCGGCCTTTCCTGTATCCCCGGAAGTCGCTACTAAAATAACCATCTCCTCGGCAACCTGAAGTTTTTGTAAAGCCAAAGATAATAAATGAGGCATTAACTGTAAAGCCATATCCTTAAAAGCAGCCGTCGGCCCATGCCAAAGTTCTAAAATATAAGTACTATCTGTAAGTTTATATAAAGGAGCAATTTCCCGATGAGAAAAATTCTCTTGATAGGCTTTGTTAAGACAAGTAGCAATTTCTACAGACGAATAGTCATCTAAATAAAAAGAAAGTACTTTTGCCGCTACATCCTGATAAGTTTTCCCAATTAAAGACTTTAATTCTTTCTCCGCAAAAGTTGGCATATTTTGCGGTACAAAAAGCCCTCCTGTAGGTACCATCCCCAACTTAATAGCTTCCGTAGCTGTAACTGCTCGAAAATTATCTCTCGTACTAATATACATCAATCTTCTCTCCTCATCCCCACTTATTTCTTGCCCTTCTTTTAAACATACTCATTTTAACATATCTTTTCTCCGCAACGCAAAAAATTTTAACAAGAAACACGAACATGGTAGAGATAATTCCTTCCCTTTACAGCTACATCAACTGTATTGCAAACCATAATACAGTTGATACAGTATTATAGTACCTTTTAATTTCTTTGCTGTCAAGGACAAAATCTTTTCCCTATTTTTTATAAGGAATGTCGAGAAGTTCCGAAACGGTAACAAACTTATATTTTTCTTTTTTTAAAGTTTTAATTACCTCATCTAAAGCAGCTACCGAACCGGTTAAATTCTCTTTTTTACTGCCCGAAGAGTGTTGCAGGATAATACTTCCCTCTCTAACATTTTCTAAAATATTAGCTTTAACCTGTTCTGCTGTAAGACTTTTCCAATCAAGCGAATCAATATTCCAGGCAATTAATTTAACATCCAATTCACTTATTTCTTCAACTTTCTGAGAATCAAGTGAACCATAGGGAGAACGAAACAGTGCCGGTTTATAACCCGTCAAGGCAGACAAAACGTCCTCACACTTTTGTATTTCCTGAAAGGTTTGCTCCTTATTCAATTTCATAATATTAGGATGAGTCATGGAGTGGTTGCCTATCACATGCCCCCCTTTAACTATTTTTTTCACCACATCAGGAAAAAGTTCTGCCCGCTCACCAACCAGAAAAAAAGTCGCCTTTACCTTATGCTTCCGTAAAACATCTAAAATTTGCGGTGTATAAACCGAATCCGGTCCATCATCAAAAGTTAAAGCTACCTTTTTAACATTTCGAGGTCCTTCCCGATAAAACAACTTAGGATATTGAGAAGCAAGGTCTTCAATCTTCCTTTGAGGAAAGCCACGGTTATCTCTTTCTGAACCTCCCTTTAACTCAAATTTGTCTCCTAATTCATCAGGTGCTGGTACGTTTTTTTCCGGCCTTAAATAAGGCTTATTAGGTACAAACCTTAACTCATATTCACTAGAATAGGCAAATATAGCCAATAAACCCAAGATAACAGCTAAAGAAACCAGCATTGTTTTTTTTCCCATAAACTTCACCTCAGTTTAGGTTGACCCAAAAAACCAAGATTTATTACAATCAAAAAAGCAAACGACACCTATACATCACAAACATGTCCTGTTTGCGCCCGGAAAATATCCGGTAAGTCTATAGGTGTCAAAAGTATGGTTCCCCCATCTTCGATAAGTGGGGGGGTTCACTTAGCCATTCTTAAATGAGCAATGTCTGCCTCCTGCTCAATGGAACGAAGGGATAATCGTTCTAAAACCTTCTCCTGTCGATCCTGTGTGCGTTGAAGCAAATCTAATTTTTCATTAACCTCAGTTCGAAATTCGGTAAGCATAGCGGTTTGTTTATATACAATGTCCAGTTTTTTTGCAAGATTTTCTTGATTCTCTTCTAGCTTAGTCTGCCTCTCTTCCAGCTTAGTCTGCCTCTCTTCTAGCTTGGTCTGCCTCTCTTCAAGTCTAGCAAAACCTTGTTCTAGCTTGGTCTGCCTCTCTTCAAGTCTAGCAAAACCTTGTTCTAGCTTGGTCTGCCTCTCTTCAAGTCTAGCAA
>DUTO01000230.1 GCA_012842035.1 Clostridia bacterium
AAAAAACTTATCATGTGGTGAACGTCCGGTATATTTGCCTGTCGTCACACGTAAAGAACCTTTATTTGTGAGCATACCTTCTTCACGTTTAATTGCACTTTCCAATAATTCGGGCAGGGAAAGATTAAAGTTGACTCGCGTTTTTTGCAAAATTTGCTTAATTTCTTTTTTAAATAACATAAAATAAGATGCCTCCATAGTTATTTTTATACGTTTAATATTATAACACAAAAAATTTATTTAGGAAAAGAGAATTCTAATTTAGTTTCTTTCTACATAAGTATGAAAAAGTATAATTAAAAGTGTATTGAACTTTATGAAAAGAAAAGTTAAAGGAGCGAAACCTTAATGACTAAAGCTAAAATTAGAAAAATGTTTTCCGGGAATAATACGTGCCAAGGTTTTTATTCTTTTTATCATTATTTAGTTAGTTTGGCTACGAAGCGAGTCTTTATCTTAAAGGGTGGTCCCGGAACAGGCAAATCCACGTTAATGAAAAAAATTGGTATGGAAATGGTTACTCAAGGGTATGAAGTGGAATATCATTATTGTTCTTCTGATAATGCTTCTTTAGATGGTTTAGTGATTCCTTCTTTACGGATAGCCATTGTTGATGGTACTGAACCTCATGTTGTTGACCCTAAAAATCCCGGTGTTGTGGAGGTAATAATCAATTTGGGCGATTTTTGGGAGGAAAAGTGGTTATTAAAAAATAAAGAAAAAATTATCGAGCTAAATAAACAGAAAAAGCTAATGTTTCAATTAGCGTATAGTCATTTGCGGGAAGCAAAAATAGTTCAAGAGGAGTTAACCGGTTATTATCAAGAGGCGGTTGATTTAGTAGGAGTTAGCCAATTACTTTACGAGGTTGGTCAAAATGTTTTTAGTGACATTAAACCACAATTTGTTAGGACACCTATGGTAAGACGCCTGTTTGCTAGTGCCAATACTCCTGATGGTTATGTAACTCATCTTGATAGCATATTACAAGATACACATAATTTATACTTTTTCACGGGAACATTAGATCAAGGGAAGGAAGAATTTTTAGAGGCTATTTATCATGAGGGTATGGGGAGAGGGCTTGATTGTGAATTATATCATTGTCCTTTTGATCCGGCTAAACTGGAGTTGGTGTATTTTCCTGATCCGGGGGTAGGTTTTCTCCGGGCTCATGATTTTCTAGTGTTTGAACCGAGTGGGCTTAGCGGTTTAAACAGTTGGCAAGAAATAGATTTTGATCAATATTTAGATGCTAAAATTATGAAGCTTTATAAATCAGAAATAAGGGAAGCTAAAAAAAGGCTTTTTTTCTTAAATAAAAAGGCTTGGGAAAAATTAAAAATGGCTCAAAATTTTCATAATCAGTTAGAGAAAGTATATCTTCCGGCAATTAATTTTACCACGCTTAATGAAAAAGGCGAAGAATTGTTAAAGAGGATTTTAGCAAAGTAAATTAATAGACGGTAAGGTATTTATCTATTTCCCACTGATGAACTTTGGTCATATATTCTTTCCACTCTTGTTGTTTGGCATCTAGGTAGCGACTTAAAACATGAGGCCCCAGTGTTTTTTTAACAACTTCATCAGCTACTAAAGCCTGAAGGGCTTCATCAAGCGTACTTGGCAATGTTTTGATGTCGCGTGCTTCTCTTTCGGCTTTAGTCATTGTATAGATATTGCAATCACAAGGCTCAGGTGGTTCTATTTTATTTTTTATGCCGTCTAATCCGGCCATTAACACAACAGCTAAGGCGAGATAAGGATTACATGTAGGGTCAGGACTTCTTAATTCAATTCTGGTAGAAGTACCTCGTTTAGCCGGTATCCGAACTAAAGGGCTACGATTTTGGGTCGACCAAGCAATATATACCGGTGCTTCATAACCGGGAACGAGCCGTTTATAAGAATTGACGGTGGGGTTAGTAATGGCGGTAATTGCTTTAGCGTGTTTTAGGAGTCCCCCAATATAATATAAAGCATTTTCGCTTAATTGATTAGGTTTTTCTTCATCCCAAAAAATATTGTCTTCACCTTGAAAAAGAGATTGATTCATATGCATGCCATTACCGGCTTTGCCATAAATGGGTTTGGCCATGAAGGTGGCATGTAAACCATGATTCTGGGCTACGGTACGGACGACCATCTTGAAAGTGATAATTTTATCAGCAATGTCTAAAGCATCTGCATATTTGAAATCTATTTCATGTTGTCCGGGAGCAACTTCATGGTGGGAAGCTTCAATTTCAAAACCAAATTTTTCTAAGGTTAAAATCATTTCGCGGCGTGCATTTTCACCTAAGTCCACAGGGGAAAGGTCAAAATATCCGGCTTTATCGTGCGTAAGCGTTGTCGCTGAACCATCCGGTGCTGTATGAAAAAGGAAAAATTCGGCTTCAGGGCCTACTTTAAATGTATAGCCCATTTCTTGTGCGGTTTGGAGAGCACGTCTGAGTACATAGCGGGGATCACCCAGAAAAGGTGTTCCATCAGTATTATAGATATCGCAAATAAGTCTAGCTTCAGCCCCTTCTTCAGCCGTACGCCAAGGATAAATAATAAAGGTATTAGGGTCAGGATGCAGATACATATCTGATTCTTCAATTCTGACAAATCCTTCAATAGAAGATCCGTCAAACATTAATTCGTTATTTAGGGCTTTTTTCAGTTGTTTGACGGTAATAGATACATTTTTAGGTATACCTAAAATATCTGTAAATTGTAGCCGGATAAATCTGACATTGTGTTTGGCAACAAGACGTAAAATTTCTTCACGGGAAATAGTGGACAAAAAAAACAACCCCTTTTCAGTTTAACTATTTTCATTATTGTAGCAATTTTCTCCTCCCTTTGGCAAGTTTAACTTATTCATTCCTCTTAGCAAAGGTTTGACAATTGGTATCTTGGCATTCGCGAGAGTCATGCCCGGTTACTTCTATGCTCTCGGCAATACAGACATCGCCTTGTTCCCAGTATTTACAGGTATCGACAATACAGGTGACCGTAGGAGTAATTTGTGTTCCAGGTTTAAAGGCGGAAACAAGTCCATCCCAGTTTTTATTATCTAAAGTGCCAAGATAATTAGCGATACCACTTTTTTGAGCAAATGTTTTGCACATCGTTTGTTCTGCATTTTGGGACATGTGATTGACTTCTTCATTTAAGATATCAATGTTTTCAGCGACACATTTATCTCCCGGCAGATAGTGATTACAAGTATTAACAATACATTTTACTATGGGGTTAGCATGTTGTGTTCTTGGTGTCATTTTTATCGCTCCTTTTAAGGTTTTTTTTAGTTTTTCACCTGCAAAGGAGATTTATACGTTAATATTTAAATCGATCCGGACAAGAAGAAGCGAGTTGGCAATAATGACAGGTGTGGGCACTGCAACATGGTTTTTTAGCGGGCTTTTTAGTAGAAGAGGGAGCGGTATAACTTCTTTCTAAGGGAATGTTACTCCAGCCTAGAGCCGCGGTAACTGATTTGCACGGTTGGAGTAGAAAATAGGGGGTTGTCGCAATGCCGATTTTTTTGCTGTCCAGACTGATTAAGAATTCTTTTTGCCAGTTAAGTGCCCAGTCCCCATAGCCTGGGCTAAAACGAGCCGTAGGAAAATAACCTTTACGTCTAATTTGGGTAGAAAGGTAACAGTCCAGTTGTTCAGTAAAGGATTCAATAGCTGTAGAAGCTACACCATCGGCAATGAGAGCATGAGCCGGATTGCGTGGGCTTAAATGGGCGAGAAGACAATCAATTTCTGCCCCCAGTGTTGTGGCTAAGAGGGTGATTTGCTCACAAGTTTGGAAATGTTGAGCCGTATTTTTTCCTTCCAAAAGGAGGGGTGAACCTTCCAAACTAATTTTCTCCGGGCTCCAATACTTTACAGGAAAGGTTTTCCACACACCTATGGGTTGAGCTTTTTGTTTTATCTCCATCAAGTAATGCTCAATTAGTTTTTTTTCTTGAGGGGAAGGCTCTTTATTCATCTTTAAAAAAGGCAGAACTTCTTGAAATGTTAAGGTTAAAGGAACTTTAAAAAAATTCATCTAGACCTCTCCTTAGTCAGTCGCTTGCTAAAAGTTTTTCGACTACTTTGATCGTTTCTCCGGCATCTTTACCATAGCCGTCGGCTCCTATTTGGCGAGCATAGTCTGCGGTGACCACAGCTCCACCCACGAGAACTTTGACCGTTAGTTTTTCTTTTTTGACTTCCTGAATAACTTTTTCCATTTCGACCATAGTTGTAGTCATTAAAGCACTTAAGCCGATTATTTGTGCTTTTTCTTTTTTGGCAGTTTGGATAAAACTGGAGGTAGGTACATTTTTACCTAAATCAATAATTTTATAGCCATGGTTTTCTAAGAGTGCTTTCACAATGTTTTTACCGATATCATGGATATCTCCTTTAACGGTACCAAGGACAATTGTACCTTTGTTGGCAAAAGTGGCAGCAGGAAGTTGTTTTTGTAAGTACGAAAAGGCTATTTTGGCAGCTTCACTAGTGAGTAGTAGTTGTGGTAGAAAAATTTCTCCTGCAGCAAAAAGGTCCCCTATTTTTTCTAAAGGAGGAATAACTCCTTGTTTAATAATGGTCAAGGGGTCTGTATCCGTAGTGGTAAGTAGTTCTTCAAGTAGAGAGATAATTGGTTCTTTTTGTCCTTGCAGGATATAGGTGTGGAGAGTAGAGAGGGGATTTGTGTGGTCAGTGCTTTTGGTTGAAGCAGGAGGGGTTTTTCCCGCTACTTGTAGATAATTTCTTGCTCCGGGGTCGCGTCCGCTTAGTAGAGCACCTGCAGCTAAAGTTTCGCTGATTCTGGAGTCATGGGGATTAGCAATAGCGGCATCTAGTCCGGCTCCTAGGGCTAAGGCTAAAAATGCGTTATTGAGCCAAGAGCGTTGTGGTAAACCGTGAGAAACATTACTTAAACCTAAAATACAGCTGACTCCTAAATGTTTTTTGACTAAATAAATTGTTTTAATTGTTTCGAGGCAAAGGGTAGAATCGGTTGCTGCTGTTAGTACTAAGCAGTCCATAAGTATATCTTCTTTGACCAGACCTATTTCCAGACCGCGTTTTACAATTTTCTCGGCAATTTTAAATCTGTCTGCAGCTTTGGCTGGAATGCCTTTTTCATCAAGGGTTAGCCCCAAAACGGCAGCCCCATATTTTTTAGCCAAAGGGAGAATGGTAGTTAGACTTTTTTCTTCACCATTAACGGAATTGATTAAGGCCTTTCCTTGATATTCTTGGAGCCCTTTTTCTAAAGCGATGGGGTCGGTGCAGTCTAAGACGAGGGGGATATCTAAGGCCATTTGTAGTTGTCTGATACCTTCAGGTAATAAATCACCTTCATTGCTACCTGGTAGCCCCACATTTAAATCTAAAAGGTCTGCTCCTTTTTCTATTTGCTCAAAAGCCTCTTGTAAAATCAAATCCCACTTGTTTTCACGGAAAGCTTGGGCAATACTTTTCCGTGCCGTAGGATTAATTCTCTCCCCAATCAGCCGTGGTAATTCGTTTGTGCCCATGGTAATAACTTTGGTGCGACTGGCTAAACGGGTGGGGAAACTTTTTTTGGTGCAGGCGTTTTTTGGCTTAGCTGTAGGGAGTGAGTTAAGTTTTTCTTTCATTGCCAAGATATGTTCCGGTGTACTGCCACAACAAGCTCCCATAAATTTGACACCTAGTTGGAGAAAGTCCTCTATAAAGCTAGCCATCATTGCCGGAGTTTCGCGGTAAACTGTTTTCCCGTCGATTAATTCCGGCATGCCGGCATTAGGTTCTACTAATAAAGGCAGGTTAGTCGCTTTACTATAGGCTTCGATAATGGGAAGTAGTTCTTGAGGTCCGGTAGAGCAGTTAGCCCCGATAAGGTCGGCTCCCATAGCTTCCAGGACAACGGCAGCTGTTTCTGGAGAAGTGCCGGTCAGGGTTCGTCCTTGCGTAAACGTTAAGGAACAGGCTACCGGAAGGGTGGTGAAGTTTTTGGCGGCATAAAGAGCAGCACGAACCTCTCCTAAGTCAGAAAAAGTTTCTAGAAAAATAAAATCTGCTCCTCCTTTTTGTAGTGCTTCCATCTGTTCGCGAAAAACTTCTACTAATTGCCCCCAGGTGTATTCCCCGAGGGGAGCGGGAAAATGACCGGTAGGTCCAACTATTCCGGAAATAAAAGCTTTTCTCCCGACTACTTCGCGAACTAATCTTGCTGCTGTTAAGTTAATTGCTTGTACTTGGGATGAAGCTTGATATTCTTGTAATTTTAAGCGGTTAGCTCCAAAGGTATTAGTTTGAATTACTTGAGCTCCTGCTTTAAGGTAGGCCTGATGAATTATTTTAAGCTTTTCCGGGTGAGCAAGCATCCATAGTTCAGGGCTTTCTCCCGGTGGAAGACCTGCTTGGGTAAGCATTGTGCCTAGTGCCCCATCACCCAAAAGCGCTTTTTCTTGTAAGGAAGATAAAAATTTTGACAAGCTGAACACCTCCCAATTTAACTCATTCTAGCCGAAAATGTGTTTTAAAGTCAATAATACTTTTAGCTTTATTCTGTCATAATCCTGCTGAAGGGACAATATATTTTAGTTAAACGAGGGAAAGGAGGAGCGTTATGAATAGATTATGGGAGCCACGAGAACGCTATTATTCTCGTAGCTCTAAACATAAATTGTGGCCGTTACGAGAAAAAAGATGGTCTTGGAGTCGTTTCCGGAAAATGTTAAGGCAAACTTTGGCCTCACTGTTAATCTTTATGCTTATTTGGGGTGTTTTTTGTTTTGAAGCTCCGGCCATGGTTCCTGTGCAGAAAAAAATCAAGGATTGGTTTACGCAAGATTATGACCCGGAACCGGTAATAAAATTTTTTAGTAGTGTTGGTCTTTGGGGTAATACTTTAGATAGAGCTGCTTTTGAAGTTGTCTCAACTACAGTGGTTACCGAGCCTTTAACAGTTCCGGTTTCCGGACAAATCGGGAAGCCGTTTGGTTGGTTGGTACAACCGGACCGGTCGCGGGTTTTTCATGATGGGATCACAATTATTGCGAAGGAAGGTACCCCGATTAAAGCTGCTTTAGGGGGAACCGTATCGCGCATAGGCAATGAGGAGGAATTAGGCCGGATTATTGTCATTTGTAGTGAGGGAGGAATTATTACCAGATATGCTTATTGCAAAGAAATATTGGTTAATCTAAATGATGAAGTGCAAGAAGGGCAGGTTATTGCTCGGGTAGGGAAAACGGGAACGGCGACTTATCCTCAGCTT
>DUTO01000231.1 GCA_012842035.1 Clostridia bacterium
TGTAATAAATCATTATTTAAATACTTAGTTGGTTATATTGTAGGACTATTAAGAGAAAAGAATCGTTATTCAGAAAAAATTATTGAATATCAAGCGTATCATGATTTGTTAACAGGTTTACCTAATAGATTAAAATTTGAAGATTTATTACGGAATGAATTAGAGATAGCTAAGGCAGAGAAGGAAATGTTAGCAATATATCTTGTTGATTTAGATAAGTTTAAATATATTAATGATATTTTAGGTCATTTGGCAGGAGATAAATTATTAGTACAAGTAAGCCAAAGATTAAAAAATGCTTTTAAGGAAGATGCTGTTATTGCTCGTTCTGCAGGAGATGAGTTTCTTGTTTTTATGCCAAGGATTTCCGGGAAACAAGAGATAATTGATATCGCCATGCGGATAATTGATTGTTTTAAAGAAAGGTTTATTATTCAAGAGCGAGAAATTTATCTTACCATTAGTATTGGAATTAGTGTTTTTCCTGTACATGGTGATAATGCTAAAAGTTTAATTTCATATGCTGATATAGCGGTAAATAAAGTTAAAGAAGTAGGAAGAAATGCCTATCGGTTTTTTAATATGGATATGGATAAGGACATCTCTGATAGGGTGCATATTGCTAATAAAATGAGACAGGTGATCGACGAAAAGAACTTTAATGTTTTTGAACTTCATTACCAACCGATGGTAGAGGTAATTAGTGGGAAAATAGTTGCTGTTGAAGCACTTTTGCGTTGGAATCATCCTGAAGAGGGGCTGTTGTATCCTCATCGGTTTATTCAAGTAGCGGAAGAAACAGGTTTAATTGTACCCATAGGCAAATGGGTTTTACAGACGGCTTGTGGACAAATAAAAGAATGGCAAGAAAAATTTCATCCTTCTTTAAAATTAGCGGTCAATATTTCGGAACAACAGCTTCGGGATAAAGATTTTTTTAGTGATGTGCTCTATGTGTTGACAGAAACAAAATTTGAACCTAATTGTTTAGAGCTTGAGATTACAGAAACGATAGCGATGAATAATTCAGGTAGGAATATTGAAGTTTTAAATGAGTTAAGAAAAATGGGGGTAAGGGTTGCTTTAGATGATTTTGGGACAGGTTATTCTTCACTTAATTATTTGGGGACATTACCAATTAATCTATTAAAAGTTGACTATCACTTAGTCAAGGAGATTCCTTTTAATATTAAAAATTCTGCTATTGCTACTTCTATTATTTCTTTGGCTTCTTGTTTGGATTATGAAGTAGTAGCGGAAGGAGTAGAGACAAATGCCCAACTTATTTTCTTCCAGCAAAACAAATGTACTTATATTCAAGGGTTTCTTTTTAGTAAGCCTCTGCCTCCTGAAGAATTAGAAGTTTTATTGCAAGAAAAAAATGAGGTTGCTTTTATTGTTAACAAAGATTAAGCTTTAAGTAGAATCATTGCTTTTGATGAGGGGTTAAATTTGGAACAATTTGTACGCACTAAAATGTTAATTGGAGAAAAAGGGTTGGCTTGTTTGCAGAAAAGCAAAGTTATTGTTTTTGGGGTAGGAGGGGTTGGTTCTTATACTGTAGAAGCATTAGCTAGAGCAGGTATCGGAAAATTGGTTTTAGTGGATTTTGATATAGTGGATGTGACGAATATTAACAGGCAACTTCCGGCTTTGTTTTCTACAGTAGGTGAATATAAGGTTGATATACTTAAGATGCGGATTAAAGAGATAAATCCTTGTGCTCAAGTAAGTGTTTATAAAACAATGGTTACTTCGGAAAATGTGGGAGTTTTCTTTAAAGAGAATCCTGCTTATATTATTGACGCGATTGACCAGGTTAAGGGGAAAATGGCTATAATTGAAACAGCGTTGGCAAGAGGAGTTCCAGTGATATCGTCGATGGGAGTAGGCAATCGTTTAGACCCTACCAAGTTAAAGGTTGGTGCTCTTAGTGAAACTTCAGGTTGCCCTTTAGCCAGGATTATGCGACGTGAATTGAAAAAAAAGGGGATTGCTCATCGCTTAAAGGTAGTTTATTCCACAGAACCACCGAGAAAAACTACGGGAAGTTCCGGTTCTATTGGCACGATATCTTTTGTGCCTTCTGTAGCAGGACTATTCTTGGCTGCAGATGTGGTTAATGATTTGCTTAAGAAGTTTTAGATATTTTACGGTAGGAATAAGGGTTATAATAATAAAGAGAGTATAAAAATTATAAAAAGGAGGGAAAAATGTGGCTAATCTTATTTATCTTTCCGACAACAATTTTACCAGTGAAGTGCTAGAAGCGGAGGAACTTGTTTTAGTAGACTTTTGGGCCCCTTGGTGTGGACCGTGTAAAATGATTGGGCCGATTATTGAGGAATTAAGTAGTGAGTATCGAGGTAAGGTTAAAGTTTGTAAGCTAGATGTTGATGAAAACAATAAGACTGCCGGTGATTACGGAATTATGAGTATACCGACAATAATTTTATTTAAAGGCGGAGAAGAAATTAATCGGTTAGTGGGTTTTGTACCCAAAGCGAAAATTGCGAAGGCATTGGATTCTGCCTTATAAAACAGTTGGAGTTAGTGCCGTTAAAAATAAACAGTAGTCATGAGGGCTGTTAACGAGGCTGTTGACAGCCTTGTTTTTTAAATGGAACTTAAAAAGGAAAGGGTGATGCTTAGATGGATCTTTTTTCTAGTGCAGGAGAAGCAACTCGTAAAGAGAGGGCTCCCTTAGCTACTCGAATGCGTCCTGTGTGTCTTAAGCAAGTTGTAGGACAAAAGCATTTAATTGGGGAAGGGAAATTATTAAGGCGGGCTATTGAGGCTGACCAATTAGGTTCTCTGATTTTTTATGGTCCTCCCGGTACCGGTAAAACTACTTTAGCTTATGTTATTGCTCATACAACAAAAGCACATTTTGTAAGGCTCAATGCTGTTACTTCCGGGGTTAGTGACTTGCGGAAAGTTATTCGGGAAGCGGAAGAGCAGTTAAAATATTATCAACAGGACACGATTCTGTTTATTGATGAAATACATAGATTTAATAAAGCGCAACAGGATGCTTTACTTCCGGCTGTAGAGGAAGGACAGCTAGTTTTAATTGGTGCAACTACGGAAAATCCTTATTTTAGCGTAATTTCTGCTTTGCTTTCTCGTTCACGGCTTTTTAGGTTGAAGCCATTGACGAAAGAGGAGATTGGAGAACTTTTGCAACGGGCGATAAAAGACAAAGAAAGAGGTTTAGGCAATTATTGTTTACAAATATCTGAAGAGGCTTTACATCATTTTGCTGAAGTTGCGCGAGGCGATGCACGACAAGCATTGAATGGTCTGGAATTGGCTGTTTTATCAACTTTGCCGAATGAAGCAGGAGTAAGGGTAATTGATTTAGCTGTAGCGGAAGAGTCGATTCAAGAAAAGGCTGTTGTCTATGATAAAACAGGTGACCAACATTATGACGTTATCTCGGCTTTTATTAAAAGCATACGTGGTTCTGACCCTGATGCGACTTTACATTATTTAGCGCGGATGCTTCATGCCGGAGAGGATCCACAGTTTATTGCCCGGCGGATTATTATTCATGCTGCCGAAGATGTAGGTTTGGCTGATCCTATGGCTCTTGTCGTAGCTGAGGCTGCAGCTCGAGGATTAGAAAGGGTGGGCTTGCCGGAAGGAAGGCTGCTTTTGGCTGAGGTGGCTCTTTATCTTGCTTGTGCTCCTAAGAGTAATTCTGTTCTAGCAATTGATCAAGCATTAAAAGATGTGCAAAAAGGGAAATATGGTGTTGTACCACTTCATTTACGTGATGCCGGCTATTCGGGGGCAGAAGAGTTAGGGCATGGGCAAGGTTATCGTTATCCTCATGATTATGAGGGTCATTATGTAGAGCAAGATTATTTACCAGCAGAGTTACAAGGAACAAAGTATTATCGCCCCTCCGGGATGGGGAAGGATACTGGAGTTAATTAGATTATGAGTTGTTGCATTAGAATAAAAGTAGCAAATTTTAAGAAGGTGAATGTATGGGAAGAAAAAGAGTTGCTGTAGCGATGAGCGGTGGAGTAGATAGCTCAGTTGCGGCGGCACTTCTCAAAGAAGCAGGATATGAGGTTATAGGGATAATGATGAAACTGCATTCTCGGGAAAAAGAAAGTGCCCCCGGGGGCTGTTCTTCTTTAGATACAGTACAGGATGCTCGGCAGGTAGCAGAGAAACTGGCGATACCTTTTCATGTAGTAAATTTTCATGACTTATTTGAAAAACAAGTTATTACTTATTTTACGGCTGAATATTTAAGGGGAAGAACGCCTAATCCTTGTATTGCTTGTAATCGGCACCTTAAATTTTCAGCACTTCTGGAAAACGCTTTTGCCTTGAAAGCTGATTATTTGGCGACAGGTCATTATGTTAAGGTGGCTTATAGTGAAGCCAGGGAGAGGTATTTATTATATAGAGGAGAGGATAAACAGAAAGACCAATCTTATTTTTTGTATAATCTGACACAAAGGCAGTTAGCTCATACACTTTTTCCTTTAGGGGAATATACCAAGCTTCGGATTAGAGAAAAAGCGGTTCAATTAGGTTTAAAGGTGGCGGACAAGCCGGAGAGTCAAGAAATATGTTTTATTCCTGATGATGACTATAAAAGATTTCTGGTGGAGCGGTTGGGTACAGATGCCTTTAAACCGGGGAAGTTTGTGAACACCAAAGGAGAAGTACTGGGAGAGCATCAAGGGCTACCTTTTTATACGGTGGGGCAGCGGAAAGGGTTAGGTTTAGCTTTAGGTGATCCCGTTTTTGTGGTTGCTTTAAATCCACTAGAGAATACTGTCGTGGTGGGCAGGGAGGAAGAGGTCTTTCAGCAAGGGCTTTGGGCTCAGGATAATAATTATATTGTCTTATCGAAGTTGGAGGAACCACTAAAGATACAAGCTAAAATCAGATCAGGAGCAGTGCCAGCCGAGGCTGTGCTTACTCCGAAAGCTGAGGGACAGGTAAAGGTAATTTTCAAGGAGCCTCAACGTGCCATCACCCCGGGACAGTCTATAGTTTACTATCAAGGTGACTTGGTGGTGGGCGGGGGCATTATTGATGAAGTAATTAGAAAATAGAATTGCCTATGAATTTAATTGAGCTAGTAAATGAATTACTAGTGAATAAACAGTCATGGAGATTGAGTAATGTGGGAAATCAAGTTTATACCTGAGACCGAAAAAGAGCTTAGTGGTCTTGATGGGAGTTTAAAAAGGCAAGTATTATATGGGATTGTCAAAGTGAGTCAAAATCCACTTCTGATACAGGATTTTTTAAAATTAAGTATATGGGGACGAATTATTTAAAGATTAATAACTGGTAAATTATCTTAGAGAGAGGGCGCAGTGCAAGGGGACAGAGACCTGTCTCTTTTTTTGTATGCTTTATTTAGTTAAGGGCAATAATAAGGATATGAAAAAAGGGCGTGAGATTAGGAATTTACCGGTGATTGATTTTTTCAGCGGACAGCATTTGGGGTATGTGCAGGATTTTAAAACTGCTCAATATGACAAATTGCAGGGTTTGTATGTAGTTTCGCCGGAGAATGAGGTGTTTTATCTCCCTTTGGAAGCTATTGCTAAGTTAGGAAACGATGCGGTGTTGGTGAAATCAGAATTGCTGAAAGTTAGCACGGGACAGACAGAGTGGGGAGAGGATGGGGCATTAACGGAAAGGGCAGTACTCACTTCTTCCGGTGAGGTTTTAGGTCAGGTTGCGGACCTGTTGATTGAGAGAAAAGAAGGTTATATTTGTGGTTATGAAGTAACAGATGGTTATTTAAAGGATGTGTTTCTAGGGAGAAGGGTTATTGCTACTACTGATATTTTGACATGGGGAAAAGATACGGTAATTATTAAGGAGAGGTGATGCTCGTGAAATGTCCTCTATGTGGCAGTAGGGCGGTGGGAAAAGTAGGCATAGAGCAGTATTATTGTTGGGACTGTTTTATTGAGTATCAGTATCAGGGTAATAATACTAGACTGTATGTTGTGGAGGCAGATGGGAATTTGATGGAAATTTGAAAGGTAAGATAGAGCCCCTGTCTCCCTATCTTACTAAATGGAGTCCAAGAAAATGTTAAAAAGTTTTATTAGATTTCGACGTCCCTTAGTTGTTTTACTAGGGTTTTTTCTGCTTTTTTGGCTGTTTTATTTATTAAGAGCCATTTTAGTACCTTTTATCATTGGCTTTATTTTTGCTTACATTCTTGCTCCCGTCGTGCAAATTTTAGAAAATCGCCAGATCCCTCGTAGTGTGGCGATCATCATCAGTTATGTTTTTTTTCTAGGGTTAATTGCCTTATTTATTTTTTATGCTGTACCGCTTTTACTTAAGGACCTTAATCAATTGGCAAGTCTAATTCCTCGTTATGTTCAATCTCTCCAAGAAGCTTTATGGCAAATGCAGGACGGTTACAGTAGGGTTGCTCTTCCGGAAGGGGTGAGACAGGTAATTGATGGGGCGATTACTCGCGTGGAACAGATGTCTTTAGGGTTTGTACAAGGATTTATTCACGGGCTGATTGGACTCTTGGGGCAAAGTTTTAATCTAATTTTAGCTCCGATTATCAGCTATTATTTTTTAAGAGATTTTGATCATCTCGAAGATCATTTGCTGAAAGCCGTACCGTTGCGTTATCGCCATGAAGTTATGCAAGTGGGGAAGGATATTAATCGAGTTTTACGTGGGTTTATTAAAGGCAGTCTTTTAGTTGCTTTTTGGGTTGGGCTTTTAACTACACTAGGAATGTATATAATTGGCATGGATTTTTCTGTTTTAATCGGTATTATGGTAGGAGTCACCAATATTATCCCTTATTTTGGAGCCATTATTTCGGCGGTGCCGGCAATATTATTAGCTCTTCTTAAATCAAAGTGGTTAGCCCTTTATGTCTTAGGGTTAATGGTCTTGGTTCATCAATTGGAAAGTAATATTATTTCACCACATGTCTTAGGTAGTTCTGTAGGCTTGCATCCTTTAATCATTATTTTTGCTCTTTTGGCTGGTGGTCGGCTGTGGGGCTTTGGTGGATTATTATTAGCTGTACCCTTAGCTGCTATTTTAAAAGTAATTGTCAAACATTTGTATTTACGTCTGGTTTAAATTGCCTTTCGTTGACAAAAAAGCGAGGGTTTCGTATAATTAAGGCATTATCTTAGCTTATAAAAAGGGGATATGGTTTTAAATGAATAAGCTCTTATCCCTGACACGGAAGTGTTAGTGATGAGGGCTTCTTTTTGGGAATAGTCGGGGAGGTATCAAGGATGTTAAGTGGCAATGAAATTCGGGAAAAGTTTTTAGCTTATTTTGAAAGCAAGGGACATACACGGGTAGTCAGTTCTTCTTTAGTTCCTTATCAGGATCCTACGTTATTGTTTACTAATGCGGGGATGAATCAGTTTAAGGATGTTTTTTTAGGATTAGAGAAACGCCCCTATACGAGGGCAACTAGCTCTCAGAAATGTGTGCGAGCGGGTGGTAAACATAATGACTTGGAGACGGTAGGCAAAACGGCACGTCACCATACTTTTTTTGAAATGTTAGGAAATTTTTCTTTTGGTGATTATTTTAAAAGGGAAGCAATTACTTATGCTTGGGAGTTTTTAACTAAAGAAATGGGATTACCTGAGGACAAGCTTTATGCCACTATTTATCAAGATGATGATGAGGCTTATGACTTATGGCGAGAATTGACGAATATTCCTCCTGAACGAATTGTGAGATTGGGGGAGAAAGATAATTTTTGGTCAATGGGCGATACCGGGCCTTGTGGTCCTTGTAGTGAAGTTTTGATTGATCGAGGCGAAAAATATGCTTGTGGATCTAATTGTGAAATTGGCAAATGTGATTGTGATCGGTTTTTAGAGATCTGGAATTTAGTATTTATGCAGTATAACCGGGATGCTAAAGGTCAGATGACTCCTTTGCCCAGGCCCAGTATTGACACGGGAATGGGGTTAGAGAGAATTACGTCTGTGGTGCAGAATGTAGAAAGTAATTATGATACTGATTTAATCAAACCTCTTTTAAAGGCTATTGAGTCGTTGTGTAGGCAAACATATTATCAGGACCAGAGGGGGTTTGCCTTTCGGGTAGTTGCGGATCATATTCGAGCTTGTGTTTTTTTAATCAGTGATGGAGTTTTACCTAGCAATGAAGGTCGTGGCTATGTTTTACGGCGTATTTTAAGAAGGGCCATTCGTTTTGGTAAGGTACTGGGGATAGATGACCCGTTTATGTATAGGCTAGTACCGGTGGTTGTGGATTTGATGAAGAATTCTTATCCGGAAACAGAGGAGAAGGCGGACTATCTTGCTCAGGTAATTCGTAGGGAAGAGGAACGTTTTCATGTAACGCTTAATGAGGGCCTTCATTTAGCTCAGGAGATTGTGCATAATTTGCAAGAGCAAGGGCTTACTGTTATTCCCGGGGGGGAGGCGTTTCGACTTTATGATACTTTTGGTTTTCCCCTTGATTTGACGGAAGATATTGCCGAGGAGGCCGGACTTGAGGTAGATATCGAAGGCTTTAATCGGGCAATGGAAGAACAAAGGGAAAAGGCTCGTTCGGCTCGTCAGGAAGTGAAGGCTTGGGATTTAGCCTTAACCGTGCAAAAGTTGGCCGGAAATTTACCTGCTTCCATATTTACGGGTTATGACTTATTAGAGGATGAAGCAGAAATAGGAGCCATACTTAAAAATGGTGAATTAGTTGTTGAAGCTAAGGAAGGTGACGAGGTTTATCTGATTGTTAACCAAACACCTTTTTATGCCGAAGGTGGAGGACAAGCAAGTGATACGGGTGAAATTGTAGCCGCCAAGGGGAAAGTATGTGTAGAAAACACGGAAAAGCTGCCTGATAGTAAAATTGTGCATCAAGGCACTGTTTCAGGTAAAATCAGTGAGGGGGAAAAGGTCAAGTTATTGGTTGATAGCTCCGTACGGAGAAATACTGCCAGAAATCATACGGCTACTCATCTTTTACAGAAAGCTTTACAAATAGTATTGGGAGACCATGTACAACAGGCCGGTTCTTTTGTGGAAGGAGCTCGTTTACGGTTTGACTTTACTCATTTTACAGCTTTAACAGAGGAACAATTACAAAAAGTAGAAGATTTGGTTAATGAAAAAATTATGGAATCCCTTACAGTTGAGGCTAAAGAGATGTCCTTAGCAGAAGCGCAAAAGTTAGGGGCAATGGCTCTCTTCGGCGAAAAGTATGGTGAGGTTGTTCGTGTTGTGCAAATAGAGGATTTTAGTAAGGAATTATGTGGGGGTACTCACGTTCGGAATACGAGTCAGTTGGGGTTGTTTAAAATTGTTAGCGAAAGTGCAGTAGGTTCGGGATTAAGGAGAATTGAAGCGGTAACCGGTCCGGGAGTTAGACAATATTTAGCCGAAAAAGAAGCTAGCTTGGCGGAAATCTCGGTATTATTAAAAACACCTGTGCACGAAATACCTCATCGTGTGCAGGGACTTCTGGAGGAATTAAAGCAGAAGGAAAAGGTAATAGAACAATTAGAGAGCAATTATGCTAAAATACAGGTTCAGGAGACTCTGGCTAAAGTTACTAATGTGCAAGATGTATCTTTATTAGTAAGTCAAGTGGAAGCTCGGGATATGGAAACCTTGCGTAATTTGGCCGATATATTTAGAGATAAGTTGGGTTCAGGTGTAGTAGTATTAGGTGCGGTGATGGGAGAAAAGGTTAATTTTGTTGTGGCGGCCACGAAGGATGTTACGGCAAAAGGGGTACATGCAGGTAAATTAATCAAAGAAATAGCGAAGATTACCGGTGGAGGCGGAGGCGGCAGACCGGAGATGGCCCAAGCAGGAGGTAAAAATGTGACGAAGTTAGAAGAGGCCTTAGCTAAGGCAGCAGAATTTGTAGAAAATCAATTAAAGAAATAAAAAAATAAAAGGATATCTGATTTTCATAGAGAAATAATACTATATCACAAAAATATAAGTAGAATTTGAAAAAGTTATAAATTTATTAGGATCGAATTTATGAGGTGATGTTTGATGAACGGAGAAAAATTTGATCAGACGATGATGTTTCGGGTAAAAACTGAAGAAGAAGTTTCTGCTAGTGAAGTTTTGGTTAGTGTTTATAATGCTCTACAGGAAAAAGGTTATAATCCTATTAATCAGATTGTCGGTTACCTTCTTTCTGGAGATCCTGCTTATATTACTAGCCACAAAAATGCTCGTTCTTTGATTAGAAAATTGGATCGAGATGAGCTTTTAGAAGAATTAGTGCGTAGTTATTTGGGAAGTTTATAAAAGAAATGCGTATTTTAGGAATGGACTTGGGTGAAAAAAGAATTGGGCTTGCCGTTAGTGATGAATTGGGAATCACAGCACAAGGTTTATTTACGTTGAAACGGACAGAACTTAAAGAAGACCTTCGGCAACTTGTGAAAATTATTCAAGAAAAAGAAATTACGAAGTTGGTTGTTGGACTTCCCAAAAATATGAATGGTTCTTTAGGACCTCAGGCGGACAGGGTTAAGAGTTTTGTAATTCTTTTAACCAAAGAATGCCCCTTGGAAGTTGTCTATTGGGATGAACGCCTTACTACAGTGGCTGCTCAGCGTGTACTTATAGAGGGTGATGTTTCACGAAAGAAACGGAGAAAAGTCGTTGATAAGATAGCTGCGGTAATAATTTTACAGAGTTATTTAGATAATTCAAGATAATCAACAGAATTTTTAATTTTTTTTGTTTAAGTTGACAAGCATTAATTTGCAAGTTACAATTACATTAAATAATAATAGGAAAGTGGTGGTAAAATGTTAAAAGATGAGGATAAGATTGTTTTGATAGACGAAGAAAACAATGAACTGGAATTTGCTTTTATTGATGCTTTGGAAGTAGATGGAGAGGAATATGCTGTTTTAGCTCCTGTTGAAGAAGTTGAAAGTGCCAAAGAAGAAAAAGAAGCGATTATTTTAAAAATAGGGAAAGACAAAAATGGGGAAGAAATTCTTTTTGATATTGAAGATGACGAAGAATGGGATAGAGTGGCTAACAAGTGGCAAAAATATATGGAGGCATTACAAGAAGAAGGGGTAGAATAGGTAATTGTAAAATAAAAAAGAAGGTATATTTTTTAGGAAATGTTTAGTTGCAGTCTTTTATCGAGAGGATAAAAGACTGTTTTGTTTTATATCCATTTGGGAAAATATATAGTATAATAAAAATTAAAGGTTCATAAAAATTAAAAAGAAGGAGCTAGGAGAATGGAGCCCTTTTTACAGAAAAATATAAAAGGAATGCCTAGAGCGCTAAAGCTAATTGTTTTTATCGCAGCGTTAGGTATGCTTTTATGTGCTTTGTTTTATAGTTTATTAGGTCCGGTTAATTCTGAGGATAGTGTGGACAGGTTGTTTATGGTTAAACAAGGTACTGCCGCAACACAAATTGCTCAAGACTTGGAAAAAGAAGGACTGATCAAAAATGCCCAGGCTTTTGTTTTTTATGCTAAGTTAACCGGTAATCTTAGTAAGTTGAAGGCCGGGCACTATTTTTTCAATTCAGCTATGAATATTCAGGAAATCACAACTAAGCTTGTAGAAGGTAAGGTTGCTTCGCTAAGTTTTACTATCCCTGAAGGCTATTGTTTACAGCAAATTGCGGAAGTTTTAGCTAAAAAAGAAATTATGACTGAAAAGGAGTTTTGGGCAGTAGTTAAAGAAGGTGATTTTGCTTATTCTTTTTTGCAAGATTTACCGCAAACAGAAAAAAGGCTAGAAGGATATCTTTTCCCTGATACATATATAATGCCCATTGGAATGCCCGCTGAAGAAGTTATTAAGATGATGTTAAGGCGGTTTGATACTGTTTATAAAAATTTGCCTTCTAATGAGACAAGCTTAACAACTCATGAAGTGGTGACTTTAGCTTCCATAATTGAAGGCGAATGTCTTTTAGATCGGGAAAGACCTCTTGTTGCTTCCGTTTTTTTTAATCGTCTTAAAAGAGGACAAAGGTTGGAGGCCGATGCTACTGTTCAGTATGCTCTCGAAGCAAGAAAACAACGTGTTTTGTTTAAGGATACAGAAATAGAATCTGCTTATAATACATATAGAGTCGAGGGGCTTCCTCCGGGACCTATTGGTTGTCCCGGTGAGGCTTCTTTGCGGGCAGTTTTAGAACCAGCGGATACTAATTATTTTTATTTTGTAGCTAAAAAGGATAATAGTGGGGAACATGTTTTTGCACGAACTTTTGCTGAACATAAGGCAAATAAACGTAAACTGGGATATTAAGTTGGTGGGATGTTAGAATGGGGCAAAGAATTATATCGGAAGACATTGTTGCCTTTTTACAAGAATTACTTCCTCAAAGACCTTCTCTTTTTGCGGAAATAGAAAAGGAATGTGAACAAGATTATATACCGCTTATTGAGCCGGAAATAGGGCAACTTTTACAGGTGTTTTTAGGGATTAAGCAGGCAAAGCGAGTTTTAGAAATAGGGACCGGGATTGGTTATTCTACTTTATGGTTGGCCTTAGCTCCTAATAAAGAAAGACACCATGTTACGACTTTGGAAATTAATAACGAAAGATATGAGCGTGCTTGTTATTATTTTGAAAAAGCCGGTGTAAGTTCTGTGATAACACCACTTCTAGGAGATGCTCACGAAATTATTCCTCAATTAAAGGGAACTTTTGATTTTGTGTTTATGGATGCAGCGAAAGGGCAGTATCCCGGACTGTTTCATAAGATTTATCCTTTGTTAGAGCCGGGTGGTGTCTTAGTAATTGATAATATTTTATTAAATGGTTGGGTTATTGACATGTATTGGCCGGAACGGCGTAAAAAAACAATGGTTTGTCGGGTGAGAGAGTTATTGGAGATATTGAAAACACATCCCGGCTTATTGACCTCAATATTGCCTTTAGGTGATGGGGTTTCTGTCAGTATAAGGAAAAGGGAAGGGGGGCAATTCTCTTTAGATAAAGAATAACAACCTAGCCTCTGTTTATTGGGGGGCTTATTTGTTTTGGGGAGGTGTGTAAGAAGGCGATGCGGAAAAAGATAGAATTATTAGCTCCGGCCGGTAATTTGGAAAAACTAAAGATGGCTATTCTTTATGGAGCGGATGCAGTTTATTTAGGCGGTAAAGAGTATGGTTTACGGGCTTTTGCTGGAAATTTTACTTGGGATGAAATTGAAGCCGGCGTAAAGTTTGCTCATTGCTATGGCGCAAAAGTTTATGTTACGGTAAATATCTTTGCTCATAATCGTGATTTAGAGAATTTACCCGGATATTTAAAGCAATTAGAAGACATAGGGGCAGATGGGATTATCTTTTCTGACCCTGGAGTTTGGAAAATTGCCCAGGAAATAAATTCCGGATTAGCTCTACACCTTAGTACACAAGCGAACACTACCAATTGGGCCAGTGCCCGGTTTTGGGAAGAACATGGTGTGAAAAGACTTGTTTTAGCGAGAGAATTATCTTTAGAAGAGATTAAAGGGATTCGTGAAAAGGTGGAGGCAGAATTAGAGGTTTTTGTGCATGGGGCGATGTGTATTTCCTATTCAGGGAGATGTCTTTTAAGTAATTACATGGCAGATCGTGATGCTAATTTGGGAGAGTGTGCTCAGCCGTGTCGTTGGAATTATGCTTTGGTTGAAGAAAAACGTCCCGGACAGGTATATCCTCTTTTTGAGGACGAGCGGGGTTCCTATATTTTTAATTCCCAAGACTTATGTTTAATTAAGCATTTGCCGGAATTAATTAATGCTGGTGTAGATAGTTTAAAAATTGAAGGACGGATGAAGAGTATTCATTATGTAGCGACAGTAGTTAATGCTTATCGGCAGGCGCTTGATGCTTATTATGCTGACTCCGAAGGATATGTTTTTGACGAGAGTTGGTATGATGAAATATTAAAAGTAAGTCATCGCGACTATACGACAGGTTTTCTTTTGGGTAAGCCTCAGGCTGAGGCACAAAATTATGAGTCGTCTTCGTATTTACGCTATTATGATTTTGTGGGACTTGTTCTTGATTATGACTCGGATACAAAATTGGCTACGGTGGAACAGCGTAATAACTTTAGGGTGGGGGACGAATTAGAAATTATCGGACCACGAACAGAGCTTTTTCACCAGACAGTGAAGGTAATGCGTGATGAAACAGGGCAGCAAATTGAGGTAGCTCCTCATCCCCAGCAAATTGTTCAGGTAAAGGTTGACAAACCTGTTAGACCTTGGGATTTAATGAGAAGAGCAAAAAATATGGAGGGAAGAAACTAATGAAATTTTCAATGCAGATGAGCATAAATTATTATCAACCCAATGAGGCTTCATTAAGTTTTGAAAGTGATGACCCTGCTCAAGCGGAATCGTTTGGGGAATTGTTATTATTTTGTTGTTTTACTTTAAGATTGTTAGTGAATTTTGGACAATCGGATGCCGGCTATGCTTTGGCCATGTCTTTATTTGAGATAAGTGATAATTTAGAAAAAGTAGCTGATTCGAATGTTTTTAATGCTCCTAAAATAGTAGAATATAAAGGAACTCCGGGGCAAAGGCAATTTATAGCTCATTTAGTGCATTCTAAAAAAAGATTAAACTTTAAAATGAGGACAAGGGGATTTAGTTTTTTTAAATCAGATTTGAATTTTTATAGCATAAATTCAGTATTGCTTTTTTTAAGTTATTTAGTAAACAAAGGAATTAGGAAGCCGGGATATATGATGAAATTGGCTGATGTAGTAAAAAAATGTGCCCAGGTCTTTGTTTCAAGACAATTAACGAAGAAAAATGAAAAAGGAATGGCTTTAGTGATTGCGGGAATTCCAGACTTATAATCATGAGGTAATTGTTGTATATTAATTATTGGTAGAGTTTTGGAGAAAGGAGAGCATCTTGATGCCCTTTAATTATGACCATTGTTGTTTTGCTTGTGGAAAACGGAATCCGGATGGCTTGAAGTTAAGGTTTGTTCAGGAAGATAATATTATTAGTACTACATTTACGCCTCCGGAAATTTATCAGGGTTACCCCGGTATTTTACATGGGGGAATTACGAGCACTGTTTTTGATGAAGTAATGTCTCAGTGCTTATGGGCTCAAGGCCAGGCCGGATTTACTGCTCGCCTTGAAGTACGTTTTAGGCAAAATATACCGATTCAAAAACCGGTTAAATTTGAGGCTTGGATTGTAAAACAAAAAGGGCGTCTTGTTGATTTAGAGTCGAGAGCCTTATTGGAAAATGGTAAAGTAGCTGCTGAAGCAAAAGGAAGATTCATGCTGATCGCGGAAATTCATGAGTAGTGGGATTTATTAAATAGGGGCTGAGATTGTATGCAAGTTATTCATCGTAATGCAGAACCTTTTTTTTATGAAGGAAATAAGGAAATAGTTTGTCTTTTGATTCACGGTTTTACAGGGTCACCGGCGGATATGAGACCTTTGGGTACTTATTTGCAGAAAAAAGGTTATGGAGTTTCGGGTTTGCTTCTCCCCGGGCATGGTCTAACACCACAGGACTTAGCTCAAACAGGGTGGTCACTGTGGTATAAAGCTGTAGAAGATGAATATCTCAGGTTGCGAAAAAGGTATAAACTGGTTATTCCCCTGGGTTTGTCCTTGGGAGGAATTCTAGCACTTTATTTATCTGCTAAACAGGAGGTCAAGGGTTTAGTTTCTCTTAGCGCACCTGTTTTTTTTAGAGATGAAAGAGCTTATGATGTAGCTGAAACTGACCTGGAGTATTTTAGCAAGAATCGCACGGCTGAAGAAAAAAAACGCAACTTAGCTAAAGGGCGTTTTTCTTATGAGGAAATACCGATTGTGGCGTTTGCTTCTTTGCTAGAATTTATTGATATTGTAAAGAGAGAATTAGGTAAAATTAAGGCACCAGCTTTGTTGCTTCAGTCTCAAGATGACCCTCTTGTTAATCCCTCAAGTGCTCAATACCTTTATGACCATTTGAGTTGCATTCAAAAAAAGATCGTTTGGCTGGAAAGGTCGAAACATGTTATTACTTTGGGAGCGGAACGTCAGCAGGTATTTGAGGCTATAGAGTTTTTTTTGCAAGAAAGGAACTAAAGGGAGATTTTTACGTCAAAATAAAGCAAGTAGGAGTTAGGGGAGGTAATGACGTGAAAAGAGCATCCTTATTTGTACTTATCTTAGTGTTATGTGTCACTTTGTTTGGTTGTATAAATGAAGAAAGACCGCAACAATCTAGTGATTCAATTGTGTACAGAAATACTGAATACGGTTTTAGTTTTTCTTTACCGGAAAGTTGGCAAGACTATACGATTATAACTGAAGAATGGGAAGGTTTTGCTTTAGATGGTTTACAAGGTGATGAAATTGTAGAGACCGGTCCTCTGATTTTGCTTAGACATCCACAATGGACTTCTGAAGAACCGCGACAGGATATCCCGATTATGGTTTTTACGCTTAATCAATGGAACTCATTACAGCAGGAAAAATTCCATATTGGGGCAGCACCTATTGGGCCTAAAGAACTCGATCGTAATGAGCAATATATTTTTGCCCTTCCGGCCCGTTATAACTATGCCTTTCCGACAGGATATGAAGAAGTGGAAAGCATTTTGGAAGGCAATCCTCTCCGGGTAAATGGTACAAAATCGCTTAAACAGTAGGCTGGTAAAAGTGAATTTAATAACGACCTTTACAATTACTATCATATTTAATATAATGGGATATAATTGAATAATGTTTTGAAGATTTGCGGGGGAGCTGTTCTGCTGAGAAGGTTAAAACCTGACCCTTGGAACCTGATGTAGTTAATACTACCGTAGGGATGCGAAGTAATTGATGGAAAAATAAAGCATACCGCAGGGTATGCTTGTTTTTTCTCCGGATATATCCGGGATAGCCAAATTAAAAAGTTTAAGCGAAGGGAGACTGTTTATGACTTATACTACTCAGATGGATGCTGCTAAAAAGAAGATAGTGACCCAAGAGATGGAAATAGTGGCGAAAAAGGAAAACATTGAGGTTGCTACCTTGTTAAAAAATATAGCAGAAGGTAAAGTTGTAATACCGGCTAATAAAAATCACAAAGCACTAGACCCTGAAGGTATCGGTTTGGGTTTGAGGACTAAGATTAATGTGAACCTTGGTGTTTCTCAAGATTGCTTAAGCATAGAGCCTGAACTTAAGAAGGCTGAAAAAGCTATGGCTATGAAAACTGAGGCAATAATGGACTTGAGTTCTTTTGGGAGAACCGAGGAGTTTAGAAAAAGGCTTATTGAGATGTCAACTGTGATGATCGGTACTGTTCCCGTATATGATGCAGTGGCTTTTTATGACAAGGATATTTCAAAGATTACAGCTGAAGAGTTTTTGCAAGTGGTGAAAAAACATGCAGAAGACGGGGTCGATTTTATGACCATACATGCCGGGATTAACAGAGAGAACGCAGAGGTTTACAAAAGGAGTGATAGGCTTCTGGGCATAGTTTCCAGAGGAGGTTCGTTGCTTTATGCCTGGATGGAAGCAACGGGGAAAGAAAACCCTTTTTATGAGTATTATGATGATGTTTTAGACATATGTGAAAAGTATGATGTTACCATAAGCTTGGGGGATGCTTTAAGACCCGGAAGTATTAAAGATTCAACAGATGCCAGTCAAATAAAAGAACTGATAACTTTGGGGGAACTGGCTAAAAGAGCCAAAGCGAGAAATGTTCAAGTTATTATTGAAGGGCCGGGTCACATGAGGATTAATGAAATTGCTGCCAATGTGCTTTTAGAGAAAAAATTGTGTGAGGGAGCACCATTTTATGTCCTGGGGCCTGTTGTAACAGATGTGGCTCCCGGGTATGACCATATTACAAGTGCCATCGGTGGGGCGATAGCTGCGGCAAATGGTGCAGATTTCCTCTGTTATGTTACGCCTGCGGAACATTTAAGACTTCCAACTCTGGACGATATGAAGGAAGGAATTATTGCTGCAAAGATTGCTGCACATGCGGCAGATTTGGCCAAGGGAGTAAAAAATGCGGAAAAATGGGATTATGAAATGGGAGAAGCAAGAAGCCGACTTGACTGGGATAAGATGTTCCAGCTGGCGATGGCTCCCGAAAAAGCAAGACGATACAGGGAGGAATCGCTTCCTCAGCATAAGGAGACATGTACTATGTGTGGAGAAATATGTGCGGTAAGAACTATGCAGCGGTTAAAGGAGAAAGAAGAACAATTAAGGTAGAACATGTTGGGGAGGGCTTTTGTGAAAACAAGAAAACTTACTTTTGCAGCTATGCTAGTAGCACTTGGAGTGGCTGTATGTAATTTTGTTTATTTCCCGGTAGGTGCATCAAAATGCACACCGATGCAGCACATTATAAATGTGCTGGCTGCAGTGGTTTTAGGCCCCGGATATGCTGTTTTGACGGCGTTTTCCATATCATTGCTCAGGAACATGATGGGGGTAGGAACTCTTCTCGCTTTTCCCGGAAGTATGGTGGGGGCATTTCTGGCAGGCATATTGTTTAAAAAAACAAACAGTAAATTTATGGCGGTTTTAGGTGAAATAATAGGAACGGGAATATTAGGAGCACTTATTGCTTATCCTGTGGCTAAATTTATGTTAGGCAAAGATGTGGCGGCTTTATTTTTTGTTTACCCATTTTTGATTAACACGGTGGTTGGAAGTATATTTGCTTTCCTTATCTTAAAAGTAATTGGATTGTCAAGGATATTTCCTGTTTCAGAAAAGGAGGAGGATGGACTGTGAAAAAAGTATTGACGATAGCTGGTTCGGATTCAAGTGGGGGGGCGGGTATTCAAGCCGATTTAAAAACATTCTGTGCCCATGGTGTGTTCGGCATGAGTGTCATTACTGCGGTTACTGCTCAAAATACTTGTGAGGTTAAGGCAGTTCAGGATATAAGTCCCGCTATTATTGGAAAGCAGATAGAGGCAATCTTTGAGGATATTGAGGTTGATGCTGTAAAAATAGGCATGGTCTCCCAAATAGCTAGCATAAAGATAATAGCGGAAAAACTCGCAGGTTATAGACCTGCCCATATTGTTCTCGATCCGGTGATGGTTTCCAAAAGCGGCTATGCACTTCTAAATCCTGAGGCCGCCACAATCCTTCAAAAAGAGCTTATTCCTTTGTCTACTATAGTGACTCCTAATATTTATGAAGCAGAAATAATTGCAGGAATAAAGATAAAGTCTCTTGAGGATATGAAAGAAGCCGCTAGATTGATTATGGGTATAGGACCTTTGGCTGTACTGGTAAAAGGAGGGCATATGGAGGGGGAACCTATCGATATATTATTTGAGGGAAATGACTTTACTTATTTTGGGGCAGAAAGAATAATTACTCGGAATACTCATGGAACAGGTTGTACACTTTCGGCGGCTATTGCCGCGAATCTTGCCTTGGGAATGAATGTGAAGCAAGCTGTTAAACAAGCCAAGGAATATATTACCACGGCAATAAGGCATTCCCTGGCAATTGGCGGTGGAGCCGGACCAACAAATCATTTTTATGACTTATATCGTAAGGCGGGGATTAAAGTATGAAAGATAGTAATATAGTAAAAAACATTTGCACCCTTACAGTATTAGTTAGGGAGAAAAAACCGTTAATTCATCATCTCACTAATTATGTAACCGTAAATGATTGTGCGAATATAGTTTTGGCAAGCGGGGCATCACCTATCATGGCTGATGACCTTGCTGAAGTGGAAGAAATGGTGACCATGGCTTCTGCTTTGGTGCTCAATATCGGAACACTAAACCAAAGAACGGTAGAATCTATGATGGCTGCTGGGAAAAAGGCAAATGAGTTGGGCATACCCGTTGTTTTGGATCCGGTAGGAGCGGGGGCCACTGTTTTAAGAACTAGTACCTGCCGGTTGCTTTTGGAGAATATAAAACTAGCGGTTATGCGAGGAAATGTTTCAGAGATAAAGGCAGTAGGAGGGTTTGAGGCTACAACAAAAGGAGTAGATGTGTCTCAACAGGATCTGCTTAATTCAAAGGACCTGGATTATGGCAGAAAAATAGTCCAAACTCTGTCGAAAAAATTTGGATGTATTGTGGCCATGACCGGGGAAGTAGATTTAATTTCCGATGGCACAAAAACATATTCAATATATAATGGGCATCCTATGCTTTCAAGCATTACCGGCACCGGGTGTATGTGTTCGTCACTTATCGGAGCATATTGTGGTATTACCAGTGATTATTTGCTGGCAGCACTTTCGGGAGTCATGGTCATGGGCTTGGCAGGTGAAAAAGCTTACCAGCAAACATGGGAAGCCAATGGCGGAAACGGTACATTTAGGATTAAGCTTATTGATGCCGTCTCACTGCTTACCGGTGAAGATATTAAAGTAAGGGGTAGGATTGGTGCAGAATAATATCAAAGTGGATTACTCGCTGTATTTGGTGACAGAGAGGAGTTTTTTAGGTAATCTATCTTTAGAAGCAGCGGTTGAGCAAGCAATAACAGGTGGGGTAACTCTTGTCCAGTTACGTGAAAAAAACCTATCAACCCTTGAATTTTATAATACTGCTTTAAAGATAAAGAAAGTAACCGATGCGTATGGTATTCCATTAATTATAAATGATAGGGCGGATATTGCCCTGGCGGTCGATGCAGCCGGTCTTCATGTAGGGCAGGATGACTTGCCTGCCAAAACAGCACGCAAGATTCTGGGTAAGACTAAACTCATTGGGGTTTCGGTGGCAACAGTTGCGGAAGCTTTAAAAGCTGTGGAAGAGGGAGCTGATTATATTGGTGTTGGTGCGGTTTTTCCTACTATGACCAAAAGGGATACAAACCATATCGGAGTGGCACGGCTAGCAGAAATAAAAAAGGCGGTAGACATACCGGTTGTGGCTATTGGTGGGATAAATATGGATAATGTGGCTTTGCTTAAAGGGGCGCAAATAGACGGTATTGCCACTGTTTCGGCTATACTCGGTAGTGCAAATATTAAAAAAGCTGCCATGGAGCTTAAGCAGCAAATAGGGTTTAAAATCGAGGAGAGGAGTTTATGATGAAAGGTGAAGTAATAATAAAAGATTGGAAGATAAAAGGGGCTATCTTTGATTTGGATGGGGTACTTATAGATTCTATGGGGGTGTGGAAAAACCTGGACAAGGATTTTCTTAAAAAGAGAGGGTTTGCGGTTCCTCAGGATATAGATAAGGTGGTTAAAAGCTTGAGTTTTCAGGATGCTGCCGTGTATTTCAAAGAAAAATTCCGTCTTTCCCAAACTGTTGCGGAAATAATGGGAGAGTGGAATAAGATGGTCTTTGACGAATATGCATTTCGTATTGAGTTGAAACCGGGAGTCAGGGAATACCTGATATATCTTAAAACACAGGGTATAAAGATAGGGCTGGCAACAAGCAACACCAGAAAGCTGACAGAAGTTGTTCTTAGAAATAACAATGTATATGACTATTTTGAGATGATCAAAACGGGGGATGAGGTGGAAAGAGATAAAAATTTCCCCGATATTTATTTACTCTGTGCGCAAGAACTACAGTTGAAGCCTGAGCAATGTGTTGTGTTTGAGGATATCCTGCCGGGGATATTAAGTGCTAATACTGCCGGAATGAAGACGGTAGGGGTTTATGATCAGTACTCAAAACATGAATGGGAAAAAATTAAAGCAAATGCCGCTTTATGCATTTTAAGTTTTGAAGAATTGACAGGGAGAGGGATAACCGGAGTTTGTCAAAAATAAATTTCTCGTTTTTGCACTTCACACTATTGTGGAGTGCTTTTTTTATGTGCAAAAGTTGCCATAATTAAAGGAATCAGTCAGTTTTTGTAGAATGTTCTAATGTTCTATATAATTTCATTTTTTTAATTATTAACA
>DUTO01000020.1 GCA_012842035.1 Clostridia bacterium
GATAACCCGTTGCTCCCTAATACCGTAGATAAATTTACACTAAAAGCCGTGAATATTTTGGAATTCAGACTTAAAGTAAAGGATGATGATACAGCAGATGCTAACCTTGAAACAGAGATTTACATCGGTATTTTTGGATCCTATCAAAAAATTACCGAATTCACCGTAGATGGTGTGCAGAATACTGCGGGAAAACTTACTGCTCAAAATGGTACCGAGAACAACCACTTACAGCAGGGCACTACAAACTAGAATTTATCTTGAGTATTGATGACCAGCTTATTGTAAAAACCGAGTTTTACAGTGATGAAAAGGATATTAATACAAATCATGAAAGTGAAAAGTTCAAATTTGTCTTTAGTGATTTAAAATCTCTTCCTGATGTACTATAAAAGAAGCTGACTGTTTTTTTGTTCCAAATATAAAGAGCTCTATTCCTTTATCGTAAAGGGATAGAGCTTTGTTATAAAATAACTTGATATTATTTCATGCCCTGTGTAGCTTGATGTTTATCTTAAAACAACGAATAATAAGCCTATAAAGTAGGTTATGATAAGTTGTTACCTATACTTGAGCGTTAATCTCTCTTGACAAATGAAATCAACTTCATTACAATGAAATCAACTTCATTTAATTGGTGGTGTTTAATATGGATATTATGTTTTTTTATAATAAAAATCCTTTGCTTGTCATGTCTTATATTTCTAAATTTAAGGGACAAAATAAGGAAGTTACTGCATCTAAGATTTCTAAGCAATTAGGACTAAGTATAGGAAGTGTTTACAGCATCCTAAAAGAATTTAATAATGCTGGATTAATAACAGGGGAAAAGATTGGTCGAGCTACTATTTATGAACCCATACGTAGCAATCCTTTGATTAAACAATTCAGGATTTTTGATAATCTAATATTTTTAACCAATCTTGTACAGCAGTTAAAATACTTTAGCCGAAAAATAATTTTATTTGGAAGCTGTGCATGCGGTGATGATACTATTGAAAGTGATATTGATTTGTTTTTACTAGTTGATGAAGATCTACAATCCAAAGTAAGAGGTATTATTTCTAACTATCCTAGTGAGCGCGAAATAAAGACTGTAATTATTGATAGTGTGGAACTATTAGAAATGCAAAATAAAGATCAAGTTTTTTATGAAGAAATCCGGAAAGGAATTACCTTGTGGAGTGAGGATAATGAAGATTATTGATGATTTAGTGAACAAAGGGAAACTTAAACATGTTCAACTAAACGATAAAATGGTTAAAAAAGAATTTGAAATTGGGAAAAAAGATTATGCTTCTGCTGTGGCAAGTTTTGAAGCTGGTAACTTCAAATGGGCAACGATTCAGGCATATTATGCAATATTTCATGCCATGAGAGCATTACTTTATAAGCATAATTACCGTGAAAAAAGCCATGTAGCTTTAAAGTTAGCGATAAAAGAACTGTTTATAAATAATAAAAAACTTCCACGTTCAGTTTATGACACATTAGAACGCGGAATGGAACTACGTGAAATGGCAGATTATAAAGAAAGCTATTCACAAAACAGTGCGGAAAACATAATTTTGGCTATAAACCAAGCAATTATGGAAATAGAAAAAATACTTTAAGTACTAGTCATATTATCTTTCTTTCAGATTTGATATAATGCATGGTGTAGTGTTGTGCAGTATGAGATAAAGGATGGTGAAATGATAGTGAAAATTACGGTTAAAGATGTGGAAAAAATAGCTGATTTAGCTAAATTGGAATTATCGGCAGAAGAAGGTCAAGGCTTTACGCAAGATTTGCAGATAAGATTAGAACGGTTGGAAGTTTTAAAAGAAGTAGATACAAGTGGGGTAGAGCCGTTGGTTTATGTTCTTCCTGCTAAAAATGTTTTGCGTGAGGATCGGGTAGGACAGTGTTTGGTGCAGGAAGAGGCTTTAGCGAATACCTCAGAAGTAGAAGATGGCTGTTTTAAAGTGCCGCGGATTGTTTAAGTAGAGTTTTTAGTTAAGAGAGGAGGAAGTTTTTTGTCGTCATTACTTGGTTTAACAGGTCATGAATTACAGGCTTTGTTAACAAAAAAGGAAATTAGCAGTACAGACTTAGTAAAAGAATACTTAACCAGAATCAAGATGGTTGATGATCAAATTAAGGCTTTGGTGACGGTGACTGAAAAAGAGGCTTTGGAGCAAGCGAGAAAAGCAGATGGGCTAAGAGAGAAGGGAGTTAAACTCTCGCCTTTAGCCGGTATTCCGCTGGCTCTTTCTGATAATATTTGTACAGCAGGGATTCGGACAACTTGTTCATCGAGAATGTTGGAAAACTTTGTCCCCCCTTATAAGGCAACAGTGGTAGAAAAATTGGCGGAGGCTAAAGCTGTTTTGGTGGGAAAATGTAATCTTGATGAATTTGGTTTAGGTACGACTACGGAAAATTCAGCTTTTTTTGCTACTCATAATCCTCATGACTTACAAGCTGTACCCGGTGGAGCTTGTGGGGGGGCGGCAGCGGCAGTGGCAGGAGGAGAAGCAGTTTTTGCCTTAGGTACTGATACCGGGGGTTCTCTGCGTGAGCCCGCTTCTTTTTGTGGTGTAATCGGTTTTAAACCTACGTATGGCTCTGTTTCGCGTTATGGTGTCATTCCTTGTGCTTCTTCTTTAGATCAGGTGGGCTCTTTAACACGGGATATGACCGACTGTGCTTTAGTAATGAATGCCATTTCCGGACATGACCCGCAAGATTCTACTTCGGTATCCGGGGCTACTTCTGATTTTACTAATTTTCTAACTGATGATGTGAAAGGTTTGAAAATCGGAATCCCGCAGGAATATTTGCAAGGTAGAGTTGTTCCTGAGGTTATGGCTTCTTTTGAGCAAGCGGTGAAAAAATTAGAAGAATTGGGCGCTCATTGTGCCGAGGTTTCTTTAGCTCATCAGGAAGCAATAGTGGCTACTTATCAAATTATTGTTGCTGCAGAAGCCAGTTCGAACTTGGCGCGTTTTGATGGGGTACGGTATGGTTTACGTATAGAGGGTGAAGATGTAGATTCTTTATTCAAAAAGACACGGAGCCAAGGTTTGGGAGCAGAGGCGAAAAAGCAAATTATTCTAGGAACTTATGTTTTAAGTTCTGCACAATATGAGGACTATTATTTAAAGGCACTTAAAGTGAGGGCTTTAATTAAAGAAGAGTTAGCGAAAGTTTTTCAGGAATATGACTGTTTACTTACCCCGACAACACCTACTGTAGCGTTTGATCTAGGTGCAGATAAAGAAAAAATTTCAAGAGGAAAGTTAGATAGTTTGACTTGCTTGGCTAATTTAGCAGGAATACCGGCTTTATCTTTGCCGTGGGGAACCCTACAGGGGCGCCCTGTGGGGTTACAGTTACTCAGCCGTGCTTGTGGCGAAGAAACACTGTTTAGGGTTGGTTATACTTTAGAGCAGAATACGAACCAGACAAGGCTAAAATTAAAGGGAAAAGAGGTGAAATAAAATGAGAGTAGAGTGGGAAACGGTCATTGGTTTAGAAATACATGCGGAATTGAAAACAAAAACAAAAATATTTTGTTCGTGCCCTAATGAATTTGGTGGTAAGGAAAATACTCATGTGTGTCCTGTTTGTTTAGGGTTGCCGGGGGCATTGCCTGTTCTAAATAAACAGGTTGTAGAATATGCCGTGCGGGCCGGAGTGGCGCTAAACTGTGCTATACAATCCTATAGTAAATTTGATCGGAAGAATTATTTTTATCCTGATTTGCCTACTGCTTATCAGATTTCACAGTATGACTTGCCTATTTGTAGGAATGGTTATCTGGAAATTGAAGTGAATGGAGAGAAGAAAAAAATCAGGATTAATAGGATTCATTTAGAAGAAGATGCCGGGAAGTTATTACATAGCGGAAGTAGTATTACTTCTTCACAGTATTCATTAGCTGATTATAATCGGGCAGGGGTGCCTTTGATTGAGATTGTTACTGAACCGGACCTTAGTTCTGCTGAAGAAGCACGTGTTTTTTTAGAGCAACTGCGGGCTGTTTTGGAATATACCGAGGTTTCCGATGTGAAGATGGAAGAGGGTTCTTTGCGTTGTGATGCTAATATTTCTTTGCGTCCTGTCGGTTCAACGAAATTAGGAACCAAAATGGAAATTAAGAATATGAATTCTTTTCGGGCATTAGAGCGGGCTTTGGCATATGAAATAGAACGACAGCAAGAGGTTTTAGAAGAAGGTGGAAAGATTGTGCAAGAGACACGGGCTTGGGACGAAGGAAAAGGGATGACTGCGGTGATGCGGAGCAAAGAAGAAGCCCATGACTATCGTTATTTTCCGGATCCGGATTTAGCCCCGATTATTTTAGAACCTGAATGGGTGGAGGAAATAAGAGCATCCTTACCTGAACTTCCGGAGGCCCGCAAAGAACGTTTAGTGCAGGAATTAGGTCTTTCCGCATATGATGCCGGTGTGCTTACCGCTAGTAGAGCTTTAGCTGAGTTTTTTGATCAGACAGTAGCTGTATATAATGCCCCTAAGGTGGTAGCTAATTGGATTATGGTGGAGTATTTAGGCTTACTAAATGCTAATAATCTGGAGCTTGAGAAGAGTAAAATTACTCCCAAGCAGTTGGCGACATTGTTAATAGTGCAAGCAGAGGGAAAAATCAGTGGGAAAATAGCGAAAAAAGTTTTTGCAGAGATGTTTGCTACTGGTAAAGACCCAGAGAAAATTATTAAGGAAAAAGGTTTAGTGCAGATTTCTGATGAAGGTGCTTTAGCAGCAGTTGTGGATAAAGTCATTGCCGCTAATCCCCAATCAGTAGAAGATTATCGGGGTGGCAAGAAAAAAGCTCTGGGGTATTTAGTGGGACAAGTTATGAAAGAAACAAAAGGTCAAGCCAATCCCGGGGTTGTGAATAAGCTGTTGCAGGAGAAGTTAAAATAAAGAAAGGCTAGAACTCAGCTTAGGAAAACACAAATTACCCTCGCCTGTACCATCCTGTATAGGCGAGGGTTTGTTCTATTTAATTTTTATTCTGAAAATATTAGAAAAGTATGCTATAATTATTCTAAGGGAAAATATTAAAAAAGTTAAACATAAGGAGATGGCCTGTGAGGGGACTATTGGATAAATTAAAAAAGTTATTTCGTCCGCAAAAACCAAACGGTTTTGAGATAGAAGATTTAAATTCTTTGCCCAAAAGAGAGAAAGATTATCAATTAAAACAACTCATAGCCATAGCTGAACAGATTCCCATATATTACGAAAATGGGGGTTTTCCTGAACAGATAGGCAATAGTGATACAGAAAGGGATGAGGTGTTTCGTAAAATAGAGCAGAAATATAAGAGTACACTGGAGAATATAGACAAAATATTTGAACCTGTGCTAGAAAATATGTATCAAGACTTAATAAATGAAAAATGTCCGTATGCGGCACAACAAATAAGAAAAGAAATTGAAAAAGCTGAAAAAATAACAAATGACCTTAGGGAGAGAGCCGATTTATGGAAAAAAGCTATGCGTACAATCGTCTGCATAGAAACTGGTGCTCTTCATACAGAACGATTTTACAGAGAACAATGTGTAACTTTAGAAAATCTGGAAATATTTTATGCCCCATATAATGAAGGAAAAGGGTTAATAGCTTTAGAAAAAGCTAGAGAAAGGTTGCTTTGGGAGGAAAGACAACCTCTTAATGAGAGGGTGATAGAACGAACTGTTAAGGCTGGGGAAACAGGGCAAAACAAGGGTAATTTGTCGACAATCGAAAGGATTAGTCGCTAGCCTTATTGTAATTATTGTTAAAATGAGAAATATTAAAAATAAAGCCTAAGGAGATAATAAATAATGAACAGATTGGATAACTTTGTAAGTGAAAATGACAGACAGAAAACTTTGTTTGAGGAAATGAGTGAGAGGTTAGATAAAGAACATGGTGATGAACCTCGGGAGTCACTGTCTGAGATAATCAACAGGGCAGTACAAAGTGATCAGGAAAAGAAACAAGAACTTGCTAGACAGAAGGGCTTGCTAAATGAAATGAATAAAAGATTAGATGAGCAAGTTCGTTATGAATCGGAGGGGGCTTCACTGATTAAAACAAGTAAGGTAGTACGGAACGAGAGGGCATCGGATCGGTAGAATTAGTTTTTTCTATTTTAAGCCTATAAAGTGGGTGATTATATGGACATACAGGTTAGAAATGAGTTAGAAAAGATTAAGCAAACGATTTTGCATACGGTAGAAACCGAAGCGATATATCTTTTTGGTTCTTATGCCGAGGGAACATCTTCCCCAGATAGTGACTTTGATATTTATGTAGTAATTCCCGATGATAGTATTCGTCCCCTTGAAGCTATGCAGATTATTGGTAGGGCCCTTTATCAAGAACAAAAGAAACCGATTAATATTCTGGTACGTAGGGCTAGTGACTTTCAGCAGCGTAAGCTATTGCCTACACTCGAAAGAACAGTTGTTCAAGAAGGGGTGAGGCTTTATGGATAAAAACAGTATAGCTAAAGAATGGTTTGATTTTGCGAAACAAGACTTAAGCAGTGCTGAATATCTCTCACAAAAGTCACCACCTCCTTTAGAAAACATCTGTTTTCATTGTCAACAGGCCACAGAAAAAATATTAAAAGGATATTTGATTCATCAAGAGGAAAAGACACCACCTCGTACTCATGATTTAAAATTATTATGTAAAATGTGTGCTAAAAAAGATGAGTCTTTCGAGGAGATAAGTCAAGCTTGTATTGACCTTACGCCATATGGTGTGCGGGCCAGATATCCTTTTGAAATTGAAATTCAAAAAAATGATATGGAAGAAGCTCTGGGGGATGCTAAACGGGTGATGGATTTTACTCTCCAAAAAATCAGAGAAAAGGGAAGAGAAGTCTCCAATGTATTGAATACAGATACATATCTTGCTTTTGGTGATAATTTGACACAAGGGAGAAAAAACAAATATAAAGTTATATGGGAAAAAACTGATAAAGAACAGAGAACACTAGATGAATTTTCGGCAATTAGTAAAAAGAATGCTTTCACTCATAGTGAAAAACTTAATGCTTGGGAACATAATTGGGATACTAGATAATTATTGATATATTTAAAAGGAAGGTGCACGATAATGGGTTTGAGGGATAGATTAAGTCGGGCTCTAAATCAACATACCATCTATAAGACGATTTTAGCTGATAAACAACCACCGAGCCCTTATCTTTATAAATTAAGAGAAGAAGTCAAACATGAGGTTAGGGAACAATTAGCTACAATGTCACGAGAGGAAAAGAAAATTTGGCAGGAACAACATCGGGAAGGTAAAAAGTTAATATATGAGACACTGGAAAAACTTAAGGACTTTAAACGAGAAAGGGCTAATGAATATTTTTCTATAGATAATTTAGACGTAATTAATCACGAGATTTATAATACTGAAACACAATTGCAGGGAGAATTGTTTAACAAATTAAGAAGAGCCTTTGTGGGTAAACCATATGATAGAGAACGAGAGATGGCAATTAATACATTCGAGCTTGAAATTGGTGAATTGAGCAGGAGATGGAAGAAAGTTAGAGAACTTTTTGTTGAGCATGCAAAGCTGAAAGACCTTGTGCATCATCCCGAAAAGATAGCTAAGGCATCATGTTGCTGCCTAGGTATGCATGTTACAAAAAGAGATTTGGATAGATTAATCTATCTTGAGAAAAAGTATTTTAGTGATAGTCCTCTAGAAAAATATTTAGCACCAATTAAGGAGATAGTGTCACAGAATGAGAAAATGCAGCTAGAAGTTTATAAACAATGGACACAACGTGAAAGATATCAGCAAGATAATGCACCGCGAGAGCCTTTGCTTCATAAAACAAATAGGGCACTACAAAATAAGGTGCAGGATAATAATAAAACAGAGGGGATAAAAGAAAGGTCAGGGGCGAGGGAGGAGAAATTAATATCGGTGCGGGGCTAAATATATTTTCTTCCGCATATAGGGGACGTTGGTAAATAAAACGTTCCCTTTGTTGTGTGTTAAAAAAGTATTTAGTAAATATTTTCATAGCAGGGAATTATAATCATGATGTAGAAGAAAAGGCGGGAGGGAGCGTGATAAAGGTGCCATTAAAGGAAGAAACAAATGTAGAAAAGTATGACCTAGGGATAATCGGTGGTGGTCCGGGTGGGTATGTCGCGGCGATTAGGGCAGCTCAGTTAGGGCTGAAAGTAATTCTTTTTGAAAAGGAAAAGTTGGGTGGTACTTGCCTTAATAGGGGTTGTATACCGACGAAGGCTCTTTTACAAAGTGTGAAGACTTGGCGAGAATTACGGAAACTATCACGATTAGCGATTACGGGTGTAGACTTAAGTGAGGCTAAGATTGATATAGTGAAATTACAACAGAGGAAAAACAGAACGGTGTTACGTTTAACGACAGGTGTTGCCGCGCTCTTACAAGCACATGGGGTGAAAGTTGTGCAAGGTGCGGCTGTAATGGAAGAGCGACCTGATTTGATTCAAGTTGAGGAGCAAACTTATCAAGTGGGTCAAGTAATTATTGCTACAGGTTCTAAGCCGAGATTGCTTCCTTTGCCGGGGATAGATTCTGCTAGAGTGATCACGAGTGATGAAGCCTTATCTTTAGAAAAAGCACCTTCTTCTCTGCTGATTTTAGGCGGTGGTGTTATCGGCGTAGAATTTGCTCTCATTTTTCGTGAACTAGGGGTTGAAGTTACCATTGTCGAAATGGAAGAAAGGCTATTACCGAACATGGATGAAGAAATTGCTCGGGAAATGGCACGTGTTTTAAAAGGTAATGGAATTGCTTTATATCTGGGGGCGAAAGCTGTAGAGATAAAAGGAGATATTCTTTTCATAGAAAAAGAAGGAGAAATCAAGGAACTAAAGGGTGAAAAAATCCTCGTTGCAGTAGGGAGAGCACCTTGTTATGAAGGTATTAATGTAGCCAAATTAGGTATAAAAACAGAAAAAGGAGCCATAATTACGGATAAGTTTTTGCGTACGAGTACACCACAGATTTATGCTGTAGGTGATGTCAATGGCAAATATATGTTAGCTCATAAAGCATTTGCGGAAGCACTTGTGGTCATAGAAAATATTTTAGGTCAAAAGCAAGAAATGGACTATGAGGTGATCCCTCAGTGTGTTTATTCTTTTCCGGAAATAGCTTCGGTGGGCTTAACGGCAAAAGAAGCACGGGAAAAATACGAGAAAGTTAAAGTCGGTAAATTTCCTTTGGCTGCTAATGGGAAGGCACAACTTGAAGGGGAGACAAGAGGTTTTGTTAAAGTGATTATCGCTGAACGTTCTAAAAAAATATTAGGGCTTCATATTTTTGGTACTGTAGCTACGGAGTTGATTGCGGAGGCAGTAACGGCGATGAAATTAGGAGCTACAGGGGAAGACTTGGTAAAATGCATTTATCCACATCCCACTATTTCCGAGGCAGTATGGGAAGCTTATCAAGCAACTAGCCATGGGGCTATTCATTTTCGGAAAAAGGACTTAGTATAATTATGATGAGGGTAGGGAGCAATAATCAGAAAATACCCTGGTCAGTTTTCGAGGCTCTATTAGTATTTATTATTATTTTGAGTATAAAACGAATTTTGCCTTTTCCTAAAATCGCTTGGTTTAATAGTTTAAGTAAAGCTATAAGTCCTGGTAATGTTTTTTTAGGACAAGTTTTTTGGAATAGTTTGTTTGTTGCGCTTTTCTTTTTTGTGTTGATTGGTTTAATCTTAAAGTTAAAATATTCTTTAACTTGGCGTGAGGTTGGCTTAAAGCAAGGGGCGGGGAAAAACTGGTTAACTATGGGGATTAGCCAGGGTATTTTACTTTTTTTTATAATGACGATTCTCGTGACAATGATTAGTTTGTTTTTTCCTTTTGAGGTAGAGGAACAAGCGATTGTCGATATTTTTAAGACTGCTTGGGGTTGGCGGGAAAGGTTCTTATGTCTGTTGATCGTTTCTGTATTTGCTCCTTTTAGTGAAGAGCTTTATTTTCGTGGTTTTCTTTATCCTGCGGTGAGTAAAAGAAGGGGTAAGTTGCCTGCGGTAATTATTACTAGTATCTTTTTTAGTTTTCTACATTTTGATTTGGTTAGATTTATTCCCATTACCCTTGGTGGCATTTGGCTAAATCTGCTTTATATCAGAACCGGCTCCCTTTACACTTCTATGGTGGCTCATTCAGTTTGGAATGCATTGATGATTTCTCTTCTTTTTTATGCTCAATCAGCAGGAATTGTGTGAATACGAAGAAATTATAAAACAGAAGAAAGGACGATTTTTTTGCGAAAACCAAAAATTGTCTTCTTAATTGGATTAGCTGCTATAATTAGTTATTGTTTTTATTTTTTCCTGTTTACCTTACTTCAGGCAGAAGGGGAAATACAGTTTCCTCAGACAAATAAGCCTTATGATTTAGTAATTAAGCATGTACTTATTCTTGATGGTACAGGTGAAAAAGAGATATTTCGTGGGGATATAGCCATGAGGGATGGCCATATAGTTGAGGTGGGGTCTGTACAGGAGTTAGATTGTCCGCTATTTGATGCCGGTGGCTTGACTGTAATGCCCATGCCTATAGAACCGCTAAATATGGAAGAAGCTGCTGAGCGGGGGTTGGTAGAACATCTTTTTAGGACAAGCTATCCTCGTTATCCTGCTTCTTATCTTTATTTTCAGGAAGAGCCTTATCTTGGCTTTAATTTAGCTCAAATCGCTCAACAAAGAGGGGAAATTCCGCAAAAAACTTTTAATGAATTACAGAAAAAACTGCCGGCAATGAGTAAGGTTTATCTTTTGCCTTTGGAATTAGCTGAAGAAAAATTATTATCGGCTACAGCTTCTTTAGAGGAATTAGTTGCTTATCTTACCGGTTATCCGGCTAAGGCGTTGGGAAAGACTGATAAGGGAATGATTAAGCCTGATTATAAAGCAGATTTGTATTTTTTTATTACTCACAACTATGAGGAGGAAAGTTTAAAACAGCTATTTTTAAAAGGCAAATTACCTGTTTGTGCTTTGCGTTATCAAGCAGGGCAGTTGCTTGAGCAGTGAAAAATTAAGGAGATTGGTAGAGACTATTGCAAGATAAAGAAGTTTATTATACAATGTAGTGGTGGATTTGTAGTATGGCAGATTAATCTTAAGCAAACTGAAAGACGGTAGGATGGTAGAAAAAGGTAGATGCCTTGGTTTAATTATGCACTCCTAGCGGGAGTGTTTTTGTTTTTTCCTACCAAGAAGTTTAGGCAAAGGAGGTACAGGAGGAGAACAGAAGCATCGAATAGCAATTATAATTTATCTATAAGGAGGAAAAAGGATGTCAACTGTAAAGTTTTTTTATGGGGATGACCTTCCCTTGGAAATGCACAAAGTTCGTATTGTGCAAAAATTAGATCTTAAGCCGATTGAGCATCGCTTGGCAGCAATCACGGAGGCCGGTAATAATACGTTTTTACTGAAAAATCGTGATGTTTTTATGGATATGTTAACAGATAGTGGTGTTAATGCCATGAGTGACCAACAGATGGCGGCGATGATGCAGGCCGATGATAGTTATGCTGGTTCGGAAACTTTTACGAGACTTTCGGTTAAAATTGAGGAGATTTTTGGGAAGAAGTTCTTTTTACCTGCTCATCAAGGTAGAGCATGTGAAAATATTATTTCTCAGGCTTTTGTTACACCGGGTTCTGTGGTGCCTATGAATTATCATTTTACTACCACAAAGGCTCATATTACTTTAAATGGGGGTACGGTTGAGGAAATTCCGATACCTGAAGCTTTCCATTTAACTAGTACCTATCCCTTTAAAGGTAATATGGATATAGCTAAACTTAAAGCTGTAATTAAGAAATATGGTGTAGAAAAGATAGCTTTTGTGCGCTTAGAGGCAGGAGCTAATTTAATTGGGGGACAACCTTTTTCTTTAGAAAATATGTCTGAGATTCGTCAGGTTTGTGATGAATTTGGACTTATGTTTGTATTAGATGCTAGTTTGTTAGCTGATAATCTATATTTTATTAAAGAACGAGAAGAAACTTGTCGGGAGTTGAGTATTCGAGAGATTACTAGAAAAATAGCGGACTTAACAGATATTATTTATTTCTCGGCACGAAAATTAGGTTGTGCACGTGGTGGTGTGATTTGTACGAATAATGAAGAGGCTTTTGTTAAGATGCGGGAGCTTGTTCCGCTTTATGAAGGTTTTCTTACTTATGGTGGAATGTCTGTACGAGAAATGGAAGCTATTGCCGTTGGTTTAGAGGAAACGATGGACGAGGATATGATTAATCAAGGGCCTCAATTTATTGCTTTTATGACTGAAGAACTTCAGAAGATGGGTGTACCGGTAGTTACGCCTCCGGGAGGGCTAGGTTGTCATGTCAATGCCATGGAATTTTTGCCTCATATTCCCCAAAATCAATATCCTGCTGGAGCTTTGGCCGCTGCACTTTACCTTGTAAGTGGTGTGCGGGGGATGGAAAGAGGCACAATGTCTGAACAAAGAGATGAAGATGGTAATGAACCTTTGGCCAATGTGGAACTATTACGTTTAGCTATGCCTCGCCGGGTCTTTACTCTTTCGCAAGTTAAATATGCAATTGATCGTCTCTGTTGGCTTTTTGAAAATCGTAAACTTGTTGGCGGGTTAACCTTTGTGGAAGAGCCGAAAATATTGCGTTTCTTCTTTGGTAAATTAGCTACAGTTTCTGATTGGCAATCTAAATTAGTGGAACAGTTTAGGAACGACTTGGGGGACAGTCTCTAGATTTAGGAAGATTTAGCTTAAATTAAAAAACACGACTAAACTTATGGGGTAGTCGTGTTTTTTTATGAAAAAGGCTAAATAAAAGTAATGAGTTATGTTATTCTTAGATTGTGAAATTGGCAGTTTGATTAAATAAAAAGGAGGGCAAGAGGTATGTCGTTGGTTAAAGAATTTAAGGAGTTTGCGATGAAAGGTAATGTCGTGGATCTGGCTACTGGTGTAATTATTGGTGCTGCTTTTGGAAAAATTGTATCATCGCTGGTTAATGATATAGTCATGCCACTTATAAGTGCGGTAACCGGAAAGATAGATTTCGCAAATATGTTTATTAGTCTGGATGGTCAAAAATATGCTACTTTGCAAATGGCTAAAGAGGCAGGGACTGCAACCTTGAATTATGGGGTTTTTTTTACCAACATAATTGATTTTCTAATTATTTCTTTGTCCATATTTATTATTATTAAACAGATTAGTAGATTTAAGAAAAAAGATGAGGTAGTCGTAGAGGTAACTACCAAGAACTGTCCTTATTGTCAAAGTAGTATTGATATCAAGGCTGTTAGATGTCCTCATTGTACATCAGAAATTTAATTAAGGACTTAAAACCCTTTTTGTATGTTAGGCAAGACAATCTGTTGGCTCTTTGTCATCCCTTAAGTCTTTAAATACAGCTTGGCGCATAAAACCGGTTGAGATTTTCATCATATATTTTACAGTACAGACAAGGCTTGGTTCTAGCCATACTGCAGTTTTGTTGAGAATGCATACTACGCAAAAGCTTTTGGCTGGGCGGTTAAAAACAAAACCCCTTTATGGAAAACATAGGTGCTATTTTAGCATTGCCATTTCATCAGCCCATTCAAAATAAGCATCCCAGATAGAAAGTCCTTCTTCTGAATAGGAAATCATTTTTTCTTTCTCATCGTTCTCAATAAGCTTATTAATAACGATTGATAAATCTTTTGTTCGTTGCAAAACATCTACAATAGGATCAAAGGAGGATATTCCATATCCTTGTACTTTATTTATTAATCCATCTATCTTTTGAATATCAATTGCATAGATCATATCGGGATTAAGATGTGACAGCTCATAGCATGCATATGCAACAACCTGATCCAGAACCATAAGAATATCCATGACAA
>DUTO01000021.1 GCA_012842035.1 Clostridia bacterium
AATCAGAGTGGGGTAAATAGTAAAGGTGAAAGCACGATTGATATCTTAGCTAATGATCCTACAGTACAATTAACCGCACTTTATGGACCTGAACATGGTCTTGATGGACAAGCGCGGGCCGGTGCTTATGTAGAGTCTTACATCCATGAGAAGTTAGGCATTCCTGTCTATAGTCTTTATGGTCCGACGAGAATGCCTACAGCGGAGATGTTGGCTAATGTAGATGTACTACTTTATGATATTCAGGATATTGGGGCGAGAACTTACACGTATATTTCTACTTTAAATTATTGTCAGCAGGCGGCGCAAAAATACGGTAAGACGCTGATTGTCTTGGATAGACCTAATCCTCTCGGGGGGGAAATAGTGGATGGAGCGGTTTTAGAAGAACCTTTTGAGACTTTTGTGGGTGTGGATGTACTGCCGACAGCACATGGGATGACGGTAGGCGAGTTAGCCCTTTATTTTAATCGTGAAATTGGAGCAGATGTACGAGTTGTGCCGATGGAAGGTTATACGCGGCAGATGATTTATCAAGATACGGGTTTGCCTTGGATTGCAACTTCACCTAATATTCCTGATATCGAATCTGTTTTTGGGTATATGGCAACAGGTTTAGGAGAAGGAACTGGTATTTATCAAGCGGATAAGTTTAAATGGATTGGGGGCAAGGGGATAGACGCTTCCAAGTTTGCTCGCTTGCTTAATCAGGCGGGGTTAGCCGGGGTAACTTTTGTGCCGGAGTACCAAGGAGCGGCCGGAGGGGTAAGGTTGAAAATTACTGATTATCGTTCATTTAATCCGGCGAGAACAGGCCTTTATGCTCTAGCTTATGCTCATTCTTTGAATAACTTTAAGGTTCCGAAGAGCGGGAAGACGATGGTGATGTTTGATAAAATTATGGGGACAGACAAAATTGGCTTATATTTAGAGCAAGGGCTGACCCCGCAACAAATTGAGGTCAAATATACACCACGGTTGAACAGTTTTAAAGAGGAAAGGAAGAAATATTTAATTTATGGTCAAGACCCTTACCGTGTAATTGTTGTTTATGTACAGGGACAAAGGGTTGACTTTGATGTAGAACCTTTTATTGACCAAAACAATCGTACTATGGTTCCTTTACGGGCTATTGGTGAGGCTTTGGGAGCACAGGTAGATTGGGACGAGCAGACGAGAACGGTTAAGTTTACTAAACAGGGACACAAGGTGCTTTTTGTGATTGACCGGCGTGAGGCGGTAGTAAATGGTGTGGTGCAAACGATGGATACTTGCCCGGTGATTAAAAATAGCCGTACTATGCTTCCTTTACGCTATGTGGGAGAATTTCTGGGAACGACGGTTGATTGGGAAGGTCAAACTAGTAAGATTACGATAAATTAAAAAAATTAGCTTTAAATGGTTGTAATGTGGTTAAATAAGCAATATACTTAATTCTAATTAAGTATATTAGATGGAGGAGGTGACCTTAATGTCGTCTTTTCAAAAATCTAGTAAATTGGATCATGTTTGTTATGACATTAGAGGTCCGATTATGGATGAAGCGAAACAATTAGAGGAGAATGGATATCATCTTATTAAATTAAATATTGGTAACCCCGCCACTTTCGGCTTTAATGCACCTGATGAAATTATTCGCGATGTGATTCTTAATTTAAAAAAGGCGCAAGGTTATTCAGATTCGCAAGGTTTGTTTGCGGCTCGTAAAGCAGTCATGCAGTATTGTCAGCAGAAAAACATTTCCGGAGTGGAAATTGATGATATTTATACAGGAAATGGTGTCAGTGAACTGATCGTGATGGCTATGCAGGGTCTATTAGATAATGGTGATGAAGTTTTAATCCCGGCACCTGATTATCCTCTTTGGACGGCCGCTGTTAATCTTTCCGGTGGTACTGCGGTACATTATCTTTGTGATGAACAGTCAGACTGGATTCCTGATTTAAAGGATCTGGAAAGTAAAATTACCGAGAGGACGAAGGGGATTGTGGTCATCAATCCGAATAATCCTACCGGAGCTTTATATCCGACAGAGGTTTTGCAAGCGATCGTGGACTTGGCAGAAGAACATAATTTGATTGTTTTTTCTGATGAAATCTATGACAAAATTTTATATGAAGATGCTGTTCATGTTTCCACAGCAACTCTTTCTGATAAAATATTATTTGTGACCTTTAATGGATTGTCTAAATCGCATCGTATTGCCGGTTTCCGGGCAGGGTGGATGGTACTTAGCGGCAATAAAGAAATTGCGAAGGACTATATCGAAGGTTTGAATATCCTTTCGACTATGCGTTTGTGTAGTAATGTTCCGGCTCAGTTTGCTATTCAGACGGCTTTAGGTGGATACCAAAGTCTTACGGAATTATTAGTGCCGGGAGGACGTTTAAGGGAGCAAAGGGATATTTGTTATGAAATGCTGAACAATGTTCCCGGTGTGTCTTGTACTAAACCTCAAGGTGCTTTTTATATGTTTCCGAAGATTGATACCAAGAAATTTAATATAACAAGTGACTATCAGTTTGTTTTGGATTTTTTAAGAGAGAAAAAAGTAATGTTAGTACAGGGTACAGGATTTAATTGGCCATATCCTGACCATTTTAGGATAGTTTTTTTGCCTCATTTGTTTAAACTGCAAACAGCAATAAACAGGTTGGAGGAATTTTTGGTCGATTATCAGCAGAAATAGGGAGAAGAAAAATTGCTGGGGATGTTGCTTTTTAAGGGCTTCCTCAGTTTTATTTTTCACGGGAACAAATTGGTAGAGGGAACGTCTATAATTATATAGAGAATATACTGTACCGTTTTATATTATTAATAATGAAAGGAAGTGATAAAGGTATGAAAAGTTGGGGTCGGCAGAGAAGTTTAATTTTTGCCTTTATTCTGTTATTAGCGATTGGTGGGGTTGT
>DUTO01000022.1 GCA_012842035.1 Clostridia bacterium
ATTAACTTAACAGGCATTGTCGCAATTTTTTCCCGATCTATTTCCACAAGTTGAGCCCCTTCAAGAAGTTAAGTTAATTCAGGCTCCTTTGCTACAAGAAAATGATTATATTCGTCATGACTCGTTCAAATTAGCTACTTTGATTCTTAATTTGTGTTCAGGAAAAAAGGCTATGGGGTGGTGAAAGAGAAGTGTCTTTTTCTACAGAAACGAAACATGAACTGGCTCGTGTTTTTCCGGGGAAAAAATGTTGTTGGCTTGCTGAATTGGCGGCTTTGGTGCGCTTAGATGGGACGATGTATATTGATGAAAATCAACAAGTAAGTTTAGTGGTAACCACTGAAAGTTCACCGGTTGCCCGGAAAATATTCAGTTTGTTTAAAGGGCTTTATCAAATTGAACCTAAAATTCGCATGCAAAGGCAGAAAAGATTCAAGAAAAAGATTATCTATAGTGTATATGTTAATTCTTTCCCCGGGATTGATAAAGTACTTAAGGAGTTAGGGATTTTAAGCCGAGATGGTGAAATTTTACCAGGGATTAAAAAAAGTTTAGTACGGACCAAATGTTGTCGTCGTAGTTATTTACGAGGCGTTTTTTTGGCAGCTGGCTCTGTTAATAATCCGGATAGTAATTATCACTTAGAAGTAATTACGAATCATAAAAGATATGCACAGACCTTAGTGAAAGTGATCGATCGTTTTCCGGAAATGTCGGCTAAAATCAGCCCTCGCAAAAACCAGTATATCGTTTATTTAAAAGAAAGTGAGCAGATCGCTGCTTTTTTGAATATTATGGGGGCGCATCGAGCTTTATTAGAGTTTGAGAATATTAGGATTATGAAAGATATGCGCAACAAAGTTAATCGTTTAGTAAATTGTGATACTGCTAATTTAAAGAAAGCGGTTAATGCTTCTTTAAGACAAATTGAGCAGATTAAATTGATTGAGCAAACGATAGGGTTAAACAAGTTGCCCTTGCGTCTTCAGGAGGTAGCTTATTTGAGGTTGGAAAACCCTGATAGTAGTCTGCGGGAGTTGGGGGAGATGTTAGACCCTCCTGTAGGGAAGTCGGGAGTTAATCATCGTTTTAGAAAAATAGAAGCAATTGCTGAGAAAGTGAACTTAGAAATTCCTGAACTAAATAAAAAAATTTAAACAACTACTGTTTTTTTGTTGATTTTTTTGTATAATTAATTATGTTAAAGGAGTATGGGAGGAGTTGGGGGTGAAAAAATGGCTTATGTAATCAATGATGAATGTATTTCTTGTGGTGCTTGTGAAGCAGAATGCCCTTGTGAAGCAATTAGTGAAGGTGAGGGCAAATATGTTATTGATGCAGAAAAATGTTTAGAATGTGGTGTTTGTGCCGAAGTTTGTCCGGTAGGTGCTCCGGAAGAGGAGTAAGTTTTTTAAGGGAGTTAAGAAGGCTGTTTTTTAGGGGATGTTAACCGAAAAAAAGTTAGCATCCTTTTTTATGGTTCACAAAAAGATTAAAACTTCGGTTAATATGGTACAATTAGGGTGATTCAATTGTTTGTACTCTGTTCTATAGAAGAAAGGAAGGGTAAATCATGGAATTAGATTATGGTTTGAAGTTGCAGCAGAAGCAAAAGTTGATGATGACCCCTGAACTTCATCAAGCTTTGCAGATTCTTCAGTTCTCTTCTATAGAATTAGCTCAATATGTGAATCAAATTTTATTGGAA
>DUTO01000232.1 GCA_012842035.1 Clostridia bacterium
GGAATAACTACTCGACCTAAGTCATCTATTCTACGCACAATTCCGGTTGCCTTCATTGGCTCACCTCTTTCCTTCTTGGTAATTTAGGGATACTGTAGTGATAGTATACTTCTTTAAAGATTTATTTATTCACTTAATAAAATAAAAGCGCCAGTTTGCACTGACGCTTTCCCTTTATTTTTGCTCATTGTTTTCTTCGCTAGACTCGTTATCTGAGTCCTCAGGCTGTTGTTCCTCCCCATTTTCGTCTTCCGTGTCCCGAGGAAGCATTCTTTCTACTTCTGCTTGAGCTAAAAGCTCTTCTTCATAGGCTTGAAACTTTTCGTTCTTTTCTAGGGCTAAAAGTCTTTCCGCTAATTGTTCTTTAACTTCCTCAAAAGCAAACTGTTTCTCCTCTTGCCTACCTTCTAACTTGATAATATGGTAACCGAAATCAGTTTTTACCGGCTTTTTCGTATATTCACCTACTTCTTTTAGAGCAAAAGCAGCTTCTTCAAATTCGGGCACCATATAACCACCCTTAGGGAAATAATCTATTAAACCTTCATTTTGTTCTACACTAGGGTCTGTCGATTTTTCTAAAGCTAACTTTTTAAAGTCCTCACCTTCGGCCAAAGCAGCCAAAATTTCTTTGGCTTCTTCTTTCTTTTCCACTAAAACATGACGCACCTGCACCATTTCCGGCCGGAAAAACTCCTCTTGATGCTCTTGATAATATTCTTCCAGGTCTTGAGAAGGTTTCGCAATATCCTTAGTTACCTCTTCAAAAAGCCCATTATAAATAAACATAGTTTCATACATTTTTTTCAGTTCTTTTTCCGTTAACTTATTGGCGGCCAAAAACTCTTTATACTCTTTGTCCGAAGTAAAGCTTGCTTTCATATTTTTCAATTCTTCTTTGAGCTTTTTCTTCTCTAAAGGAATCTTTTTTGCTTTAGCATCCTGGAGCACTAGTTTTTCCATAATCAAAGCTTCCAATATCTGTTCTTCTAAAAAACCCCTAACAACTGCACCGTGTTCCCCTTCCAAGTTATGACCGTTCATCATGGCGACCTGCTCTACCTTGTTATTCAACTCTGTTTCCGTAATTTTTTCCCCATTAACCTTAGCGACAATATTATCACCACAACCAGTTAATAAAAAAGCGAAGACCAGCATGTATACCGCTAACTTCCATAATTTTTTCATTATCTTTCCTCTCTTTCCTCTTCTCTAAATATAACCTCATTATATCAGAATCTTCTTTCCCAGGGCAAGAGAGGATATTTCTGAAATGATTTCTTCTAAAAAAACCAACCTTTGTTTAGGTTGTAAATTCCCGACATTAACCTTAATCTCCAACCCGGTCGAAACACTAAAACTAACCTTTCTCCGATAACGTCGCACCAGCTCCATCAACTCCCTCCCCGTTAAACCATGGTCATCTTCTAACTTTATTTTAATTGTGTTTTCCTCTTGAATAATAGAACTAATTTTACTGGAAACAGCGGCCAATTGAATCTGCGCAATCTGTAATAAATTAATTACAGGCTCCGGCAAAGGACCAAAACGGTCTTTTAATTCTTCCGCCAGTTGTCTTAATTCTTCTTCTTCTTTCACCGCATTAATCCGCTGATAAAAATTAATTTTAACCCCATTATCAGAGATATATTCTTGAGGGATATAGGCCTTCAGATGAATATCGATCAATACTGTTTTCTCCGGAGGCTGTTCTTCCCCTTTAGCCTCTCTTACTGCTTGCTCCAAGAGCTGACAATACAAATCAAAACCTACGGCCGCAATCTGCCCACTCTGTTCAGCCCCCAAAATATTACCGGCACCTCTAATCTCTAAATCACGCATCGCAATTTTAAAACCGGAACCTAATTCTGTAAATTCCCGAATCGCACTCAATCTTTTTTCTGCTATTTCTGAAAGCACCTTATCTTTTTGATATGTCAAATAAGCATATGCCACTCGATTGGAACGCCCTACTCGCCCTCGTAATTGATACAATTGGGAAAGCCCAAGTTTATCAGCTTGATCCACAATTAAAGTATTGACATTAGCAATATCTAAACCCGACTCAATAATTGTCGTACAAACTAAAATATCGAGATGACCTTCCCAAAAATCCAACATAATGTTTTCTAACTGCATTTCTGTCATCTGACCATGGGCTATGCCCACCCTAGCCTCCGGAACAAATCCTTGTATTTCTAAAGCAACTTTTTCAATATCTTCCACACGATTGTGCACAAAATAAACTTGCCCTCCACGGCCTATTTCGCGCTTAAGTGCTTCTTTCACCAACTGAGGGCTATATTCGACCACAAAAGTCTGGACAGGATAGCGTTCTTCCGGAGGGGTTTCAATCACACTCATATCTCTTACCCCGACCAAAGACATTTGCAAAGTCCGCGGTATGGGAGTCGCGGTAAGTGTTAACACATCTACTGTTTTTTTCAATTTTTTTAATTTTTCTTTATGTAAAACACCAAAACGCTGTTCTTCATCAACAACCAATAAACCTAAGTCCTTAAACTTAATATCTTGGGATAAAAGACGATGGGTGCCAATAATAATGTCTATTTCCCCTTGTGCTAAAGCTTGCACAATCTCTTTCTGTTCTTTCGAAGAACGAAAACGACTTAAAACATTAACTTTAATCGGAAACCCTTTAAACCTTTCCAGAAAAGTATTGTAATGCTGTTCGGCTAGAATCGTTGTGGGCACTAAAACAGCTGTCTGCTTGCCATTAAACGCCGCTTTACAAGCAGCACGAAGCGCCACTTCGGTCTTCCCATATCCTACATCACCACAAAGCAATCTATCCATCGGGCGTGGTTTTTCCATATCTCGCTTGACTTCCTCAATACATTTTAACTGGTCTTCTGTTTCTTCATAAGGAAAGGCATCTTCAAATTCTTTTTGCCATGGTGTATCTGGAGCAAAAGCAAACCCCCGCAAAGAATGCCTCGCCGCATATAACTTTAAAAGGTCTTGAGCTAAATCTTGGACACTGCTTTTGACTTTGCTTTTGACTTTACTCCATTCACTGCCCCCTAATTTAGATAATTTAGGATGCAAACCTTCCTGATAAGAATATTTTTGTAAAAGTCCTACCTGAGCCGTCGGCACATAAAGTTTATCTTCACCGCGATATTTAATTACTAAATAATCCCTTTCCGTATCAGCTACAGCTAGCTTTTCAATACCAATATAACGTCCGATCCCGTGATTAATATGCACGACATAGTCCCCAACTTGTAAATCTTCCAGAACCGTAACTTTCTTCCCTTCCTGAAACATACGACGGGGCATTCTTTTTTTAGGTTGATGAAACAACTCATGTTCCGTAAAAACAACCAGTTTCCAAGCAGTAAACTCAAAGCCGCTAGTAAGGTAACCTGTCAGTAAATAAATTTTCCCCGCATGTAAAACAAGGTCCTCCCTAACCAAAGATGCTTCTACGCCTAAATCCCATAAACCTTGGCGTAAACGCTGGGCTCTTTCTTCTGAATTAACAAGCATAACCACCGTATATTTTTGTCGTTTTAAATTTTTAAGGGCATCGGCCAAAAGACGAGTCTTACCTAAAAACAAATTAGTTGTTTTAGCTGAAATACCAAACAAATCAACATCCTTTGCCCCGGGCAATTTTGGGGGTAGTAAAGAAAAAAACATAGTGTTCATTTGTTTCCGGGCTTCTCTCATTTCGTCCCAACTTAAATAATTATCAACTTGCCCCGGTAAAACCTTGCCTTTTTCCCAAAGAGCCAGATAAATCTCCCGAATTTCTCTTTCTCGGGCCTGACTACTTTCTTTTTGCCGCCCCGGCTCATCAAAAACAAGCCAAGGAGGTTTTGTAAAATAAGCCAAAAGAGTATGTTTTTCTTCAATAAAATAAGGCAATAACTGTTCATAACCGGGGAAAAAACTTTCATTTAAAACAAATTCTTCAATTGATTTTAGTTTTTTCGAAAAATTATAATAGGTCTCTTTTTGTCCCTTTTTTTTCAACTTGCTTAAAAACTCATGGCCTTCCTCCCTTATTTTCTTTAAAGCCCTTTCTTTATCTAAGCCTTCCGGAAAAAATTCCACAGCCGGCATGAGCGATACTTCTTTCACTTTATGCAAAGACCTCTGACTTTCGGCCGAAAATAAACGAATAGATTCTATTTCCTCATCAAAAAACTCAAGCCGAAAAGGATTTTTCGCTACAGAGGGGAAAACATCAAAAATACCCCCACGTCGTGAAAATTGTCCTTTACCTTCTACCCTTTCTACTCGCTGATACCCTACAGCAACCAAATAAGCCAAGAACTTTTCTAAGTCAACCCTTTGTCCTACTGCAAGATTGACTAATGCTTTTTGAAAAACTTGCGGTGGCATTAAAGTTTTACTTAATGCTTCCCAAGTCGTCACCACAACCTTGGTTTTCCCTGTTAAAAGCCCTTCTAACACTTCCAAGCGTTGATACCACGTTTCATGACTTTGGGCCAGTACTTCAAAAGGAAGGGAATCTAAAGCAGGAAAAAATTGCACCTCATGAGTGGCAAACAAATTGCAGAAATCATCGAAAATTTCTTTACCTCTTAAAACCGATTCCGCAATATAAAGCAGCGGTTTTTTCTGTATCTTTAATAATAAAGTGGCTAAAATGCTTTTTTGTGAACCAGTTACACCATAAATATGATTCGTTTTATTCTTTTTTACTTGTTCCTCGAGAAATTTATATTCTGAGGATGCTTGCAAATAATTCAATACAGATTGTAATGACATTTTCTGTTCCTCTCATGTTCAGATGGTAGACCTCTTAATATAATATACTATTTAACTTCATCTAAAACTATCAATAAGTTTATGTTTAATGTAATAGAGAATTATTAATTTCCGCATAAAAAACCTGCTCGGCCATTTTTGCCTGATAACAAGCATCACAAATAGCTTTTACTGTACCTTGTTGTTGCTGAAAATCCCAATCTAAAAATTCTTGTTTTTCGGCCAAAGTAAGTGTATCAAACCCCAACATTGTTTCATCCCAATTATTTAATTCAAGCTCTCCGATATAACCGGCACATTGATTACAAATATAAACAAAGCGCATCAACAAAACCTCCTCGGCTAATTTTTTCGACTGACTACGGCCATAAGATAATTCCAAAAAACATGTAAAAGGCTAGCACATAGTATTCCGCCTAACCAAGAAGAGGTTTGTTTATACACAAATAAAGTAATAAAACCATAAAACCAATGACTTAACATACTCAAGAAGCCGGCTAAAACTCCCCAAGATGGTGCCGTGAAATAGTCATAAAAGGCCTCCACCAAACCAAAAACACCATGGGTGAAAAGAAGAGAAGCACCGCTAAATAACGCTATCCCCGTTTTTAAGGTTTCTTCCCACCAAGGGATGACCCCAATAATTGCCTTTTCCCCTAAAAACTTCACCACAAATCTGTTGCTCACCCAAGCTATTCCGGCAGCTAAAAGACCGGCTCCCCAATGAGACATTTTACCCTCCCGGCTAAGACTAAATTCTAGTCTTTCCCAACCGGTGTCTGTTTATTCCAGCTGAAATGAATTAAATTTATTCATCGCTGCTTCTATTCCTTCACCACACCAAGTTTCTAAACCTTGCACAGCACCTTGTATGACTTGGGGCAAAACTTCTTTTTCTTCTTCTAAAAAAGGGCTTAAAACATAAACCTCCGGAGACAGATAAGCAGGAGGACGCCCTATCCCCACTTTGAGGCGACAATATTCGGAGGAGTTCAGCATTTTCGTAATCGACTTTAACCCATTATGTCCTCCACTACCACCACCCCTTTTAAATCTTAATTTTCCCCAAAGTAAATCTAAGTCATCATGAATAATTAATAAGTCCTCAATTCCTTCTTGATAATAATTTAAAATTTCCCAAACAGCCTCTCCACTTTTATTCATATAAGTTTGTGGTTTAACTAAAAGCACTTTTACGCTTCCTATATAACCTTGACCTAACAAAGACCTACATTGTTTTTTAGCAATCTTTAAGTTATGATGCCGAGCCAAAGCCTCTAAAGTCATAAAACCAATATTATGCCTTGTTGGGGCATAACGAGTACCGGGATTTCCTAAACCAACAATCATTTTCATCACACACAACTCCTCCTACACTAAAACAAACAAAACCCCGGCATATACCACCGGGGCTTGCCTGCTTAGCTAAAAAGCTTACTTACCGAAAGGTCTTCATGGATACGAATAATCGCCTCTCCCAGCAAAGGCGCTGTTGACAAAACCTTAATTTTAGCAATCTTTTTCTCCGCACTAAACGGAATCGTATTTGTCACAATTATTTCCTTGATTACTGACTTTTCCAATCTTGCAATGGCTGGACCGGATAAAACAGGGTGGGTACAACACGCATATACATCTTTAGCCCCACTCTCCTTTAAAGCCTCGGCCCCTAAAGTTATTGTTCCGGCGGTATCGATAATATCATCAATCATTACTACATTTTTCCCTTTTACATCCCCAATAATATTCATTACTTGAGCTACATTAGGACGGGGCCGTCGCTTATCAATAATGGCCAAAGGTGCCTGTAATCTATCTGCTAAACCTCTGGCTCTCGTTACTCCTCCTAAATCAGGAGAAACAACAACAAGGTCTTCCATCTGTTTGTTTAAAAAATATTCGGCAACAAGAGGTTGACCCAATAAATGGTCTACTGGAATATCAAAAAAACCTTGAATTTGACCAGCATGAAAATCAATAGACAAAATACGCCTCGCCCCCGTTGCTGTAAGCAAATTAGCCACCAGTTTAGCTGTAATCGGGTCTCTCGCTTTTGCTTTCCGATCCTGCCGCGCATAACCATAATAAGGGATCACAGCCGTAACCCGACGTGCGGAGGCCCGCCGCAAGGCATCAATCATAATGAGTAATTCCATTAAATTATTGTTCACCGGGGCACAGGTAGGTTGAATGACAAAAGCATCTGCACCTCTTACACTTTCATTAATTACTACACTAATTTCTCCATCACTAAAAGTCTTCACTGAAGCAGCACTAACGTCTACACCTAAATATTCCGCAATTTCCTCTGCCAACTCTTGATGAGCATTTCCGGTGAAAATTTTCAAAGTTTTATAATTAGCCATGTAGGTCCTCCCTCTTAATTTTCTTCTTTTTTCTTACCTCTTTTCCTACCCCAATCTGCCAAGTTTTTTTGTTGCCCCCGCGCAATGGCTAAAGAACCGGCCGGAATATCTTTAGTTACAGTCGAACCGGCCCCAATATAGGCACCACGCCCCACCTTAATGGGAGCCACAAGATTAGTATTACTTCCTACAAAAACACGATCCTCAATAAAAGTTCGATTTTTCTTTTCTCCATCATAATTACAAGTTATTGTGCCTGCTCCAATATTAACCTCTTCCCCTAACAGACTATCCCCTACATAACTTAAATGAGGAATTTTGGAATTTTTGCCAACGAAAGAATTTTTTACTTCTACAAAATCCCCTATTTTAACATTCTCCGCGAGCTTCGTCCCCGGTCTTAAATAACTATAAGGACCGATTAAACAACCACGGCCCACTTTCGCGGCAAGCAAAAAAGAATTGTTCACCGTACAATCTGCGCCCACAAAAGAATCAACAATTCTTGTGTATGGTCCGATTTGACAATTCTCCCCAATAGTCGTTGCCCCTTCTAAAATTACCCCGGGATACAGAACCGTGTCTTGACCGATTTTTACCATCCTGCCGATATAAGTATGTTCAGGGTCAATAATCGTTACACCTTGCAGCATTTGTGCCTCAATAATTTCCCGACGTAAATACGCTTCTGCTTGGGCTAACTGGACACGATTATTAACTCCCAAGGCTTCATGAGAATTTTCTAAAACAAAAGTCTCCACCCGTTCATTTTGCTCTACCAAAAACTTAATTAAATCTGTAAGATAATACTCCCCTTGCACATTAGCCGGAGTCAATTTCTTTAAACCTGCCTTGACACTATCTAAATCGAAACAATAGGCTCCTGTATTAATTTCCTTAACTTCTTTTTCGGCAACTGAAGCATCTTTTTCTTCCACAATCTTTTGAATACCTCGAGATCCCTTAATCACCCTCCCATAGCCACTAGGGTCAGCTAACATGGCCGTAAGCACAGTAGCTTTTGCTTCTGTTTGTAAATGCCTGGCTATTAATTCTTGCAAAGTTTTACTTTTTAATAAAGGGGTATCTCCACACAAAACCAAACAATTTCCCCCCGAGTATTCTCGCAATAAAGGCAAAGCTTGCTTTAAAGCATGTCCTGTTCCTAATTGTTCTCGCTGATAAACATAACGATAACCTGCTCCTAACACTTCCTCTACCTTTTCTCCCTGATGTCCCAGGACAATAAGCACCTCTTCCACACCGGCCTGCTTCACCGTAGCCAGAACATGCTCGATCAAGGGAACACCTGCTATTTCATGTAAAACCTTTGGTTTTCTAGACTTCATTCTTGTTCCTAAACCTGCGGCCAAAATAACGGCTACCGTTGGCGACAATCCTAACCCCCTCCTTTACCTTAAAAAATCAACAGTTGCTAATCTTATTAAAATCATCATTAAATACGATTATACTATATTTATATCATAAATATACCTCTAACGTCATCTGCTTCTATAATTTTCATCAACAAAAAAGGAGCCTAAACTAAGCTCCCCTTTCTTGTGCTTGGTAACTTTACTTAAATTGCCTCTTCGTAAGCCTTTAAAACAGCGGTTTGAATAACTTCACGAGCATCAGAAGAAATGGGATGCGCAATATCCCTATATTCTCCATCAGGCATTTTCCTACTGGGCATCGCTACAAACAATCCATTATTACCTTCTACTACTTTAACATCATGAACCACAAAAGAGTCATCAAATGTAATGGAAACAACAGCCTTCATTCTACCTTCATAATTTATTTTTCTAATCCGTATATCTGTAATATTTATCAAGCTTACTCACCACCTTCCCCTAAACTAACTAATTAGCCTTATTTGTCTTTGTCTTATTCGTCATAAAAGTAATATTTCCTGCTTTTCTTTGTGAAATTTCCCATAATTTAGTTTTTTTTACATTATGCCCGACCTTTGCTCTACTTAAGAACATAACATCTTTTCTACTAAAACTAAGTCACTAAGTTTGTCTACATCTAAACCAATTTCCGGATATGGCGAAATCACTCCGACACCTTTGACACCAGCCAATAACCTCGCCACTTCTTTCTCTACATCTTTAATTGAAAGTCGTCTCAATAAATAAGACAGCACTAATTTACGATTAAGATGAGTCAACAAAGAAAACGGCTTTTTTCTTAATCGCACCAACTCTTCCGCCTCCCACGCACACTTTTCCACAACGTGAGGTTTAACCAATAAAAGATTACCACCGGTAAAGACACCTTCTTTTAAATGGACATAACGAAGCAAAATATCCCGGGGTAAA
>DUTO01000233.1 GCA_012842035.1 Clostridia bacterium
CGAACCCGTTTAGAGTATTCTATCCCGGCACGTGGTGTGGTAGGTTTTAGAACGGAATTTCTTACAGATACACGTGGCTATGGTTTGCTGTATCATAGTTTTGTTGATTACAAACCATATCGAGGTGAAATTAAGCGCAGAAAAAATGGGGTGCTTATTGCTTGGGAGACCGGAGTTGCTTCAACTTATGGTTTGTTATCTGCAGAAGGGAGAGGCACACTTTTTGTGACCCCGGGAACGGAAGTTTATGAAGGGATGATTGTAGGAGAAAATAGTCGGGAGCAAGATATTGAGGTTAATGTTTGTAAGGAAAAAGCACTTACGAATCTACGTTCTTCAGTCAAAGATGAAACGATTAAGTTAAAAGCAGCACGCTTTCTTTCTTTAGAGCAGTCCCTGGAATATTTGGGAGATGATGAGTATTTGGAAGTAACGCCTCACTGTTTAAGGTTAAGAAAGAAAATCTTAAATAAAGGGGCAAGGGCTAAGTATAAAAAAAGTAAGCAAATTTTTTAAAAACATGATAGAATAAAAACCAAAGTATTTAGATTTGGATGTTTAAAATGCGCAAAATTATTTGTAAGGCTTATGGGAAAATTAATTTAACCTTAGATGTTTTAGGGAAAAGGGCAGATGGCTATCATGAAGTTGTAACTCTTTTGCAAGGCATTAGTTTACATGATGATGTTTATTTAGCCCAAGAGGATGAGGAAGGTATTTATTTAACTTGTAATTGGGCCGAGTTAAGTACCGGAGCCGAAAATCTTGCTTATCAAGCTGCCCAATTATTAAAAGCTAATTTCCCGCAAATTTCCGGTTTAAGGATTCATCTTACGAAAAGGATTCCTATAGCTGCAGGCTTGGCCGGCGGTAGTACAGATGCGGCTGCAGTTTTATGGGGAGCTAATCATTTATATAAACTTCATTTATCTCCGGAAGAGTTAGTGGAGTTGGGTTCTGAGTTGGGTTCTGATGTGCCTTTTTGTTTATATCCGCTTACGGCTATAGGTACAGGTAGAGGAGAGAGGCTTGAACCCTGTTGCCCTTGTCCGGAATTATGGTTGGTTTTGCTGAAACCTCCTTTAAAGGTTTCTACACGAAAGGTTTATAAACATCTTGCCCAAGTTCAACTTAGGAAAAGACCGGAAATAAATAAAGTTTTACATGGTTTGCAAACTGGAAATAAAGAACAAATTTATGCCCACATGGGCAATGTCTTAGAGCATGCTACGTTTGCTTTGTATCCTCAATTAAAAGAGTGGGCACAACAAATAGCTGAATTAGATGTAGGTAAAGTAATGATGTCCGGTAGTGGCCCTTCGCTTTTAGTTTTTGGGGAAGATGAAAAAGTAGCCGCTAAACTGGCAACCTCCTTCCAAAAACCCGGTTGGCAGGTGGAAGTTGTGCGTACGATTAATAGTAGAGACCTTCGGGGAAGGATGATTATTGATGAGTGAAAGACGTTTAGACGCACTGAAACTGGATAATTTCAAACCTTTACGTGATGTTGTTTTTGAAACACTGCGTGAAGCGATTATTAAAGGTGTTTTAAAGCCGGGTGAACGCTTAATGGAAAATCAACTTGCTGAAAACATGGGGGTAAGTCGTACTCCGGTGCGGGAGGCTATTCGTAAATTAGAGCTGGAAGGGTTTGTGAACGTAATTTCGCGTAAAGGTACTTATGTTTCGGAACTATCCTATAAGGACGTACATGAGATTTATGAAATACGGGCTACTTTAGAGTCTTTAGCTTGCGGCTTAGCTGCAGAAAGGGCTACGGCTAGTGAAATAGAAGAAATGGAGCGGTATCTTATTGAGGAAAATGACTATCTTTATCATGAAGATATTTTATTGACTGTAAAAACGGATATTGGTTTACATGAGTTGATTTATAAAGCAACTCGTAATGAAAAAATTATGGGCATTATGAGTAATTTAAAGGAACATCTTTATCGTTTGCGTTGTACTTCAATTACTTTGCCGGGGCGGAAGAAGAGGAGTTTAATAGAACATCAGGGAATTGTCGATGCTATTGCCGCGCGTGAGGTAGAGCTAGCCCAAAAGTTGGGGCAGGAACATATTGTCCACGCTGAACAGGCGATGCTCGCTCTTTTGCGTAATAAGCTAGGAACAAATGATGGTTGAGGGGAGTTTAGATGACGGTAGCTCTTGTTTTGGCCGGTGGTCTCAAACCTGAATTAGTAACACCATCACATCAAATTGTGGGAGAGGCGTTAATTCGTATTGGCAGTCATTATATGGTGGAATATGTGGTTGAGGCTTTGCGTAATTCGCCGGAAATTAAAAAAATTATTATCGTCGGTCCTCGGCTTGAATTAGAGGAGATCTATCAACCTGCTTCTTTTTTGAAAATTATTGAAAATGGACCCACTACGATCCAAAGTTTTATGCATGCTTTTCGGTTAATCCCTCCTGAGACACAACAAATTTTAGCCGTAACGAGTGACTTGCCCTTACTGACAACAGAGGCGATAAATCACTTTTTACGGGTATGTCGGAGTTTAGAAGGTGATTTTTTTTATCCTATAATCAGGCGTGAAGTTAACGAAGCAAAATATCCCGGGGTAAA
>DUTO01000234.1 GCA_012842035.1 Clostridia bacterium
AGCAGTGCGGACGATAGATATAGCTAAACGTTTGCTTGATTATGGTTTTCATCCCCCGACAGTATATTTCCCCTTGATTGTATCTGAAGCTTTGATGATTGAGCCTACGGAAACGGAAAACAAAAGTACACTTGATCAGTTTGCTGCAGCGATGCTTGAAATAGCTAAAGACGCTAAAGAAAATCCCGAAATATTGCAGGATGCACCTCATCAAGCTCCACTTAGTCGTCTAGATGAGACACGGGCGGCACGAAAACCTGTTTTGCGGTGGCAAGCAGAAAAACAATGTTAGCCCAGGTAAGGCAAAGCAAAGTTTAGGGATGCACTCAATTACACCCCCGGACATATATTAAAGGGACGGGGGTGTATCTAAAAATGACCAAAGCTATCTTTTTTTCCGGCTCTGGCACATCTTATACTGTTAATTGTACAGTAAAAAGAAGTTTGGAAATATATCCGGCTACCTTACCCGCTTTGCGATTTTTAGGGCGAAGGGGGTATCTTTTAGTTTTGGTTGCTCCTGAATTTCAGGAATATCGGCAGTTGCAAACGGGCTTAAAAGATAAAACTTTATCTTTAGGGTATTGGAATGGACAAAAAGAAGACTTAGAACTTTTAATAAAGGAAAACGCAATTAATTTAAGAGAAAGTTATTTTATAACTGATCATTATTATTTACAGGAATTATTGTTTTTTGATTGGCGAACAATACTTGTATTAACCGGAAAAGGAGTAGCTACTTTACAAAAATTAAATGAAGAGCAATTAAAAAAAGTTGTTGATATATGTAAAGATATCTATGCGGCAGCGATTAGTATAGCTCTTCAAAGGAGTGGTGTTGATGTGCTCTAAAGAAAAAAACAGTCAACGAGTTGTGGTGACTGTTGTCGGAATGGACAAGGTAGGAATTATTGCCGGAGTTTCCAGTATTTTAGCTGCTTATCGTATCAATATCTTAGATATTAGTCAAACGATTTTGCAGGACTTTTTTACAATGATTATGATTGCTGATATCGCCCAAGCCGAGATTGATTTGCAAAAGTTACAAACCTTGTTGCAAGTAAAAGGGGCGGAAATAGGAGTGCAAATTAGGGTTCAGCATGAAGATGTTTTTAAATTTATGCATCGTATTTAGGAGGAAGGGAAAATGTCGCGAACTTTAATGCCGGAAGAAATCATGGAAACAATACACATGGTTCAGTTAGAAAATTTAGATATCAGGACAATTACGCTGGGCATTAGTTTAAGGGATTGCTGTCACAGTAATATCCAGGTAGTAGCCCGGAAAATTTATGATAAAATTACCCAACAAGCGGAAAGATTGGTGCAAACCGGGGAAGATATTTCTCGCGAATATGGGATTCCGATTATTAATAAACGAATTGCGGTAACCCCGATTGCTTTAGTGGGGGAAGCTTGTGAGAACACGGATTATGTAATCTTGGCCCAAGCTTTAGAGCGGGCTGCTTGTGAAGTAGGGGTTAATTTTATTGGCGGATTTTCTGCACTTGTCCATAAAGGTTTTACAAAAGGAGACCATAATTTATTAAATTCCCTTGCTTGTGGACTGGCGGAAACGAAGCACGTTTGTGCTTCGGTAAATGTAGCCACAACTAAAGCAGGCATAAATATGGATGCTGTTTATCGGATGGGTAAGATTATCAAAGAAACGGCGGAATTGACGAAAGACGCCGGAGGTATAGGCTGTGCTAAATTAGTAGTCTTTTGTAATGCGCCGGAAGATAATCCTTTTATGGCCGGAGCTTTTCATGGTCTGGGGGAGCCGGAGACCGTGATTAATGTGGGAGTTAGTGGCCCAGGGGTTGTTCTGCATGTGGTCCGAGAAAATCCTAAGGTGGACTTTGGCACATTAGCCACGTTAATTAAACAGACTGCTTTTAAAATAACGCGGATGGGGGAACTTGTGGGCCGAGAGGCAGCGCGAAGATTACAAGTTCCTTTTGGCATTGTTGACCTTTCTTTGGCTCCTACTCCGGCCGTAGGAGATAGTGTCGCTGATATTCTGGAAGCGATGGGCTTGGGAAAAGTTGGCGGACATGGGACAACAGCAGCCTTGGCTTTATTAAATGATGCGGTTAAAAAAGGTGGGGCGATGGCTTCTTCCTATGTGGGTGGTTTAAGTGGTGCTTTTATTCCCGTAAGTGAAGATGCAGGAATGATTAGAGCAGTAGAGGAAGGGGCACTTTGCCTTGATAAACTGGAAGCCATGACTTGTGTTTGTTCTGTGGGCTTAGATATGATTGCTGTACCCGGAGAGACATCGGCAGAGACAATTGCCGCCATTATTGCCGATGAGGCTGCTATTGGGATGATTAATAAAAAAACTACAGCGGTGAGAATTATTCCCGTTCCGGGTAAAAAAATAGGGGAGAAGGTAGAGTTTGGGGGGCTTTTAGGAACTGCTCCGGTAATGCCCCTTCATCAGTATAGTGCTAAAAACTTTATCCAACGTGGGGGGAGAATTCCGGCGCCGCTTTTGTCGTTGAGTAATTAAAAAATAAGTCGGGGCAGAGGTTTGGGCAGAATCCTTTTCTA
>DUTO01000235.1 GCA_012842035.1 Clostridia bacterium
ATATAAAATAGTGCCGCAAAGGTCTTTAAGGTCAGATACGGTGTATAAATTTTCCTTTGATCCGGAGGGAAAAGAGCGGGAAAATTTTAGTTGGGCTTTTCAGACTCAAGGAGATTTTCGAGTTTTGCGAACTCTACCGGCAAAGGAAACAGTAAGAGTTCCTCTGCATACGGGTATTGAAATAATTTTTTCTCATGAAAATTTTGATGTGCAGAAGACAGAAGAATATTTTAGTATTTCTCCTCAGGTAGAAGGACGTTTTGAGAAACATAAAAAAACTTTGGTTTTTGTGCCAAAACAGTTAAAACCGGAGACTTTGTATACGGTTATTGTAAAAAAAGGACTGCCATTATTAGATAGTGCTAAGACTTTAGCTGAGGACTATTGTTTTAGTTTTGAAACGACAAAGGCAGAGGAAGGGGAAAAGAAATTCAGTTGGGAGATGGATAATCGGCTTGTGGAATTTTCTACTACTGAAGAGCCGTTCTTTTCTGTTTATTTTCCGACGCGAACGAAATTGCCTTCTGTAAACATTGCTTTATATTGTTATGCAGATGATCAGGCTTTTACGCAAGCCTTGCAAAAACGAGATAAAATTCCTAGTTGGTCTTATTTAACTCGTAATAATCATCGGGAGGACTTGAGCCGTTTGACAAAATATGGGGAATACCAGACAGAATTTCGTAGTGTCGATACATATAGTCATTACTTAATTTTCCCGGAAAAATTGCCGGGCGGTTATTATGTAGCAGAAATCACAGCCGGAGAAGCCGTACGGCAGGTCTGGTTCCAAGTGACGGATTTGGCTGTATATGTAGTGCAGGATGCGGAAAAGAGTCTGTTTTGGGTCAATGACCTGAAAACCAAAAAACCGGTGACCGGAGCTACTGTTTCTTTGGAAAAAGGTAAGCATAAGGTGCAAGGAAATGAAGAAGGGGTTATTGTTGTTGAGCAAAAAAGAAATGGGGAAAAAGAAAACTCCGCAGAAACAGAGTATGCTTTAGTGCAAAAGGGTACTCAGCAGATTGTGGTTCCGCTGGTATCCATGGGACAAAACACAGAACCAAAACAGATTAAGAGCAGTGACTATTGGAAATATCTCTATTTAGACAGGGAATTGTTTAAACCCGGTGATACGGTGAATTTCTGGGGTGTTGTCGCTCCCCGTAAAGGTGCAGAGCCGCTTCAAGAAGTAGTGGTTGAATTAAAAGGTACGGGTAGTTATTATCAGTGGGGAGAGAGTGCACCCATCCTAAGCCAAAAGGTACGTTTAGAGCAAGAGATTTTTACCGGCGGCTTAAAACTACCTGTACTGAACCCCGGCTATTATTACTTAGCAGTAAAGGTGGGGGAAACGACGCTCCTGTCCAAGGGCTTTTCCGTAAAAACATATCAAAAACCGATCTATAAAATTTCTGTAGAACCGGAGAAGATGGCCATCTTTGCTGGTGAAAAGGTGAATTTTACAGCGAAGGCCGCTTTTTTTGAAGGTACACCTGTACCCAAGGTGAGTTTGAGTTATAACATCTGGGAACAACAGGGGACAGTAAAAACTGATGCCCAAGGGGTAGCGACGATTCCTTTCCTTGTTCCTAGAGATAGTAATGCTTTTAATAATTTTTTCAGCCCTTATCGTTCTTTTTATCTAGGCCTGAATACTTCTTTCCCCGAGGTAGGCGAAATCTACACTTACAGTAATCTTTGGGTCTTTGCCAGTAAAGTCTATCTGGAAGGGGAGGTTAAAAGAGAGGGTGGGGACTTTGTCTTGACGGCTCAGCTTTCCCATGTGGATTTAGCGAAGATTAATCAGGGTGAAGATTTGAGCCACGATAATTTTATCAGTGGACCTGCCGCCGGGTATACGTTGAAGGGTACGCTTTATCAAGATGTTTGGGAAAAAGAGGGCGAGGGTTGGGAGACCTATAATTTTATTACCAAAACGGTAGAAAAAAGATATAACTATCGTCATTCTGTTAAACAGGTGGGAGAGTTGGAGACCGTTACCGACGAACAGGGTAAAGCAACTTATAGAGGACCGTGGAATTTGGACCCCGAGAATTCTTATTATCTGGAATTAACGGCTCAAGACAAGGAAGGACGACCAATTAAGAAACGGATAGATATATTTCCCCATAGTCAAAGAGATGATGGTTACAAATATTATCATTTCCAAACAGAAAAAGAGGAGCAAGTGTTTACCCCCGGAGAACAAGTTGCGATGTTGTTTAAGGAAAACAACCAAGTCTCACCGGCACGCAAGAACGGTTATCTTTTCTATCGGGGACAGGAAGTGATTGCTGATTATGGTGTATTTGACCAGGCTGAATATCGTTTTAATTTTAAAAAATAAACTGCTCCCACATTCAC
>DUTO01000236.1 GCA_012842035.1 Clostridia bacterium
CAAACGTATGGTAGAAAGAATGCGTGATGAGGTTTGGGATGTTTTAGAAGAAATTATTAAAGACCACCCCGTACTTTTAAATAGGGCGCCAACTTTGCACCGTTTAGGAATTCAAGCCTTTGAACCCGTTTTAATTGAAGGCAGAGCTTTACAGATTCATCCTTTAGTCTGTACAGCTTATAATGCTGATTTTGATGGTGACCAGATGGCGGTTCATGTGCCTCTTTCTGCAGAAGCACAAGCAGAGGCTCGCCTTCTGATGTTGTCTTCATATAATATTCTTAATCCTAAAGATGGTCGACCAGTAGTTACTCCTACCCAAGATATGGTCTTGGGGATTTTCTACTTAACGATGGATAAGCCTTTGACGCGAGAAAAAATGAGAATGTTTTGTTGTGCTGAAGAGGCGATGTTCTCTTATGAGACAGGTGGAGTTACTTTACATGAGCCTGTGCGGGTGAAAAAAAATGGTGAAATTGTTGAAACTACTATGGGTAGGATTATTTTCAATCAAGCCATACCTTCTGAACTAGGTTATTATAATGAAGTGGTTAGCAAAAAACAATTAGGGCAAATTGTTTCTAAATGTTATTTTCTTTTAGGTGAAGAAATTACAACCAAAATGCTTGATGAGATTAAAAGGCTAGGTTATGCTTATTCTACTAAAGCAGGTGTAACGATAGGGGTTACTGATATTGTTGTGCCCCGCAAGAAAAAAGTTATCTTAGAGGACGCAGAAAAACAAGTAGAAACAATTCAGAATCAATTTAGACGTGGTTTGATTACGGAGGAAGAGCGTTATCAGTTAATTATTGGTATTTGGAATGGGGCTACGGAAGATGTGACCAATGCTATCTTAGAAGAATTAGACCATTTTAATCCTATTTATATGATGGCTGTTTCGGGAGCACGGGGTAATATTCAGCAGATTCGTCAATTGGCAGGAATGCGTGGTTTAATGGCTGACCCCTCTGGACGAACTATTGAGTTGCCTATAAAATCGAATTTTCGTGATGGTTTGGCTGTTTTGGAATATTTTATTTCGACACATGGGGCTCGTAAAGGATTGGCTGATACGGCATTAAGAACGGCAGACTCCGGGTATCTGACGAGGCGTCTTGTGGATGTAGCGCAAGATGTGATTGTGCGCGAAGAAGATTGTGGAACAAATACAGGAGTTTGTGTGGAAGAAATTAAAGACGGTGCTGAAGCGATTGAGTTTTTGGCCGAAAGGATTATCGGACGGGTGGCCATGGAGGATATTGTTCACCCTGAAACAGGAGAAGTAATTGTTCCGGCCCAAACAGAAATTACTGATGATGATGCTGTCAATATTATGAAGGCCGGAATTAAAAAGGTTCATATTAGATCAATCTTGGCTTGTAAAAGTCGCTATGGTGTTTGTTGTAAATGTTATGGTCGTAATTTGGCGACAGGCAGAAGGGTTGAGGTGGGTGAAGCAGTAGGGACAATTGCGGCTCAATCTATTGGTGAGCCGGGTACCCAGTTGACCATGCGTACATTCCATACAGGTGGTGTAGCCGGTGATGATATTACCCAAGGTTTACCTCGTGTGGAAGAACTCTTTGAAGCTAGAAAACCTAAGGGGCAGGCAATTATTACTGAGGTTGATGGCGAAGTCAAAATTCATGACTTAAAGGGACGTAAAGAAATTGAAATAATTCATTCCGGTGAAGGAAAATATAGTTATAAAGTGCCTTTTGGTTCAAGAATAAAGGTAAAAGATGGGCAAATAATGGAAGCAGGAGATGAGTTAACGGAGGGTTCCATAAATCCGCATGAGCTTTTGAAGATTAAAGGTATGCGTGGCGTGCAGGCATACTTGTTAAGAGAAGTACAGAGGGTTTATCGTCTGCAAGGTGTGGATATTAGTGATAAACATATTGAAGTGATTATTAGACAAATGTTGCGGAAGGTAAAAGTTGAAGATCCGGGTGATACTGAACTTTTACCGGGTGGTTTAATTGATGTTTTTGAATTTGAAGATGAAAACGCTAAGGTTGTAGCTCAAAATAAAAAACCGGCTAAGGCTAAACCAGTGCTTTTAGGAATTACGAAGGCTTCTTTGGCTACAGAGTCTTTCTTGTCAGCAGCCTCCTTTCAGGAAACTACACGTGTGCTTACGGAAGCGGCTCTTAAGGGCAAGGTAGACCCTTTGTTAGGCTTAAAGGAAAATGTAATTATTGGGAAATTAGTTCCTACGGGTACAGGAGTATCGAGGTATCGTAATCTTAAGGTGGAGCCCTTAGGTGAAATTTCTGCCCCAACAACGCAAGAATAATCTTGACATTCGCTTGTTTGCAATGATAAAATACGTAAGTGTGCATTATTTCCGAGATATAAGAAGGGGGTAAAGAACTAATGCACAGGCTTAAAGAAGCACCAAAAAAGGTAATAGGTTTTAAGCAGTCTTTAAAAGCGATAGAAAGAGGGACGGCTGTTATAGTTTATGTGGCCAGAGATAGTGCGGATAAAATTCGCTTGTCTCTTATGGAGCTGTGTGCCCAGCAGGAAGTACCTGTTGTGGAAGCAGAAACAATGTTGGAGTTAGGCAAAATTTGTGGGATACAGGTAGGAGCCTCTGTCGCCGCAATTTTAAAAGACAAAGGATAAGGCAAGTTGGGGAATAAGTTTTTATATTAGGAAGGAGGTGGGTGAGATGCCAACGATTAATCAGCTTGTTAAACAAGGTAGAAAGCAAATGGGAAAGAAATCTACGGCTCCGGCCTTAAAAGAATGCCCTCAAAAAAGGGGTGTCTGTACGAGGGTGTATACGACAACGCCGAAAAAGCCTAATTCTGCATTGCGGAAAGTGGCTAGGGTTAGGTTGACAAATGGTCTGGAGGTCACTGTTTATATCCCTGGTATTGGTCATAATCTGCAGGAACACTCTGTTGTTTTAGTGCGTGGTGGCAGAATTAAGGATATACCAGGCGTTCGGTATCATATTGTCAGAGGGGCTTTAGATACTGCCGGGGTACAAGAGCGTAGCCAGAGTCGTTCTAAATATGGTGCAAAGCGACCAAAAGGAGCTGCTGCTAAAAAGTAAAAGAGTTAATAATTCACTAATTAGCCTCATGTGTTAAAAAGGGGGGAGAAAAAATGTCTAGAAAAGGGAACGCGCCAATAAGAGAGGTTTCGTTTGACCCTATTTATGATTCTAAATTAGCAACGAAAATAATTAATAAAATCATGTATGATGGCAAGAGAGGAAGAGCCGAAAAGATTTTTTATAATGCTTTAAAAATTGTGGAAGAAAAAACCGGTCAAGATGGTTTGGAAGTATTAGAACAAGCTTTAAAAAATATTATGCCGGTATTGGAAGTAAAAGCACGTCGAGTAGGTGGGGCTAATTATCAAGTTCCGGTAGAGGTTCGCCCTGAACGGAAAGAAGCTTTGGGAATAAGATGGTTAGCTGCTTTTGCTCGTAAACGTGGGGAGAAAACAATGGAACAAAGGCTTGCCGCGGAAATTCTTGATGCTTCTAAAAATATGGGTGGAGCGGTAAAAAAACGGGAGGAAGTTCATAGAATGGCAGAAGCAAATAAGGCTTTTGCTCATTACCGGTGGTAAAAACTCTCCCCTCGCTTAAGAGCCATTCAGTCTAAAGAAGGGGGGCTAAAGTCATGACAAGAAAAATTACGTTAGATAAAATAAGAAATATAGGAATTATGGCACATATTGATGCCGGCAAGACAACAACCACGGAAAGAATTCTTTTTTATACTGGTCGTGTGCACAAAATTGGTGAAGTGCATGATGGTGCTGCTACTATGGATTGGATGGTACAAGAGCAAGAAAGAGGAATTACAATCACCTCGGCGGCTACGACATGTCAATGGAAAGATTGCCAGATTAATATCATCGACACGCCCGGGCACGTTGATTTTACCGTAGAGGTTGAGCGTTCTTTGCGTGTGCTGGATGGTGCCGTGGCTGTTTTTTGTTCGGTAGGTGGTGTAGAACCGCAGTCCGAAACTGTCTGGCGTCAAGCTGATAAATATAGGGTGCCGCGCATTGCCTATATTAATAAAATGGATCGAGTGGGAGCGGATTTTTTTAGAGGAATTAAGATGATTAAGGAAAGGTTGGGAGCCCATCCTGTGCCTATTCAGCTGCCTATTGGGGCTGAAGATAAATTTAGTGGAATTATTGATTTGTTAAAAATGAAAGCTTATCATTATCTTGATGACTTGGGTACCAGGAGCGAAGAAAACGAGATTCCTGAAGAGATGTTGGAGCAAGCGCAAAAGTATCGTGAAAAAATGATTGAAGCAGTGGCTGAAACAGATGAGCAGCTTTTAGAAAAATATATTGAGGGTGTAGAAATTACGGAAGAGGAATTAATTCAAGGGCTTCGCAAGGCTACCTTAAATGTACAGGTTACTCCTGTTGTTTGTGGTTCATCATTTAAAAATAAAGGGATTCAATTTTTATTAGATGCGGTAATTAATTTCCTTCCTTCGCCCTTAGATGTACCTGCTATAGAAGGCGTCAATCCGGAAACGGGTGATGAAGAAGAAAGACATGCCCGCGATGAGGAACCTTTTTCAGCCTTAGCGTTTAAGATTATGACCGACCCTTATGTAGGAAAATTAGCTTTTTTTAGGGTGTACTCAGGGACATTGAAGTCCGGTTCCTATATTTATAATTCAACGACCAAGAAAAGGGAAAGAGTTAGTCGTATTTTACGGATGCATGCTAATCACCGTGAAGAAGTCGAAGCAGTATTTGCCGGAGATATTGCAGCAGCTGTTGGTTTTAAACAGATTACGACCGGGGATACTCTTACTGATGAAAATGAACCGATTATCCTTGAATCAATGCAATTTCCGGAGCCGGTTATTGATGTGGCGATTGAACCCCAAACCAGGGCTGATCAGGATAAAATGGGGCTTGCTTTAGCTCGTTTGGCTGAGGAAGACCCGACTTTTCGGACACATATGAACCCGGAAACAGGGCAAACGATTATTTCGGGAATGGGAGAACTACATTTAGAAATTATCGCGGATCGTCTTTTACGGGAATTTAAAGTGAATGCTAAGGTAGGAAGGCCCCAAGTTGCCTATAAAGAAACCATTCGTTCTAAGGTTAAGGCTACTGGTAAGTTTATTAGACAGTCAGGCGGTCGCGGTCAGTATGGGCACTGTGAAATAGAATTAGAACCTTTAGAGCCGGGAGCCGGCTATGAGTTTGTCAATAAAATTGTGGGGGGAGTTATTCCCAAAGAATATATCCCCCATGTGGATAATGGTATTAGAGAAGCAATGGAAACCGGGGTTTTAGCCGGATATCCGACAATTGATATACGGGCTACTCTTTATGATGGTTCATATCATGAAGTTGACTCTTCGGAAATGGCTTTTAAAATTGCCGGTTCTATGGCTTTGAAAAATGGTGTGGCCAAAGCTGACCCTATCCTTTTAGAACCAATTATGAAAGTAGAAGTAGTTGTGCCGGAAGAGTATATGGGTGATGTGATTGGGGACATTAATGCCCGGCGTGGTAAAATTGAAGGCATGGAAACAAGAGCCGGAGCGCAAGTAATTAGAGGATTTGTTCCTTTAGCGGCCATGTTTGGTTATGCTACAGATTTGAGGTCTAAGACACAAGGTCGTGGTATCTATGTGATGCAATTTTCTCATTATGGAGAAATACCTAAAAATATCACTGAAGAAATTATTGCTAAGCGTCAGGGTAAAGAAGTATAAATTGAAAAATTAATTTAAAAAGGAGGAAAGAATTATAATGGCTAAGGCAAAATTTGAAAGAACAAAACCCCATGTAAATATTGGGACGATTGGTCATGTTGACCATGGTAAGACAACATTGACTGCAGCAATTACAACAATTTTGGCCAAGAAAGGCTTGTCGCAATTGGTCGCCTATGACCAAATTGACAAAGCACCAGAAGAGAAGGAGCGTGGGATTACGATTTCGACCTCACATGTTGAGTATGAAACAGAACAGCGTCATTATGCCCACGTAGACTGTCCCGGACACGCTGACTATGTTAAGAATATGATTACCGGAGCGGCACAAATGGATGGTGCTATTCTCGTTGTGTCTGCTACAGACGGACCTATGCCCCAAACTCGTGAACATATTCTCTTAGCTCGTCAAGTAGGGGTTCCTTATATTGTTGTCTTTATGAATAAAGTTGATATGGTTGATGACGAAGAGTTACTGGAATTAGTAGAAATGGAATTAAGAGAACTTTTAACCGAGTATGAATTTCCGGGTGATGACCTTCCGATTATTAGAGGCTCAGCCTTAAAAGCCTTGGAAGAGCCGGAAAGTGAATGGTCTGAAGCTATTATGGAATTGATGGAAGCTGTCGATAAATATATTCCTACTCCGGAAAGACCTACCGAAAAACCATTCTTAATGCCGGTGGAAGACGTATTTTCCATTACAGGACGTGGTACAGTGGCTACCGGTCGTGTGGAAAGAGGTACTGTTAAAGTAGGGGATGAAGTAGAAATTGTCGGGTTGGCCGAAGCCTCGCGGAAGACTGTAGTAACAGGCGTAGAAATGTTCCGCAAATTATTGGATCAGGCGGTAGCCGGAGATAATATCGGTACGCTTTTGCGTGGTGTAGATAAAACCGAGATTGAAAGAGGTCAGGTTTTAGCTAAGCCCGGTTCGATTGAACCTCACGTTAAGTTTACGGCCGAGGTATATGTTTTGACTAAGGAGGAAGGCGGGAGACATACACCTTTCTTTAATGGTTATCGTCCTCAGTTTTATTTCCGGACTACAGATGTAACCGGTGTTACTACTTTACCTGAAGGTGTAGAAATGTGTATGCCCGGTGATAATATTAAGATGACGATTGAATTGATTACGCCGATTGCCATTGAAGAAGGCTTGCGTTTTGCAATTCGTGAAGGTGGACACACAGTAGGTGCCGGGGTCGTAACCGGTATTATTGAGTAGTGTTTGAGAAGTGAGAAGTGGGAAGTTGGAGGCTCGCTAGAAAGATAAGCAGGAATCTTTCCTGCTTATTTTGGTCAATTGAAAAGGTAAGTTCCAGTTTGCAAAAGTAAAATCTGTAGAAATTAAAAAATAAAAATA